>DEPC01000147.1 GCA_002358555.1 Hungatella sp. UBA3402
TTGAAAGCACGGCAAAGAAGTAAGCTGATGAAAACCATAGCAATATGCTTTTAGGGCATGAGTTATCATGTGACATAAGTATTTGCGAAATGCAACAGCCCGCGGTAAAATAAGAATCAGAAAAACCGGTTCCAAAGCTATACAGAAATCAAGAAAAAAGGAACAGAAAACACATTTGTGTATAGCGTTAAAGCCAGTATTTACAAAGAATAGCGGGGACAGGCTACAGTTTAATATCCCAATTATTGGGGAACTATGCCAATGGCAGTATTTACGTTTCTGGAACATTTTGATTTTGCGGGGAAAAAGATTTTTCCATTCTGTACTCATGAAGGCAGCGGCATGGGCAGAAGTGTAGAGGATATTAAAAGACTATGCCCAGATGCAAAAGTTTATAAAGGATTGGCAATTCAAGGAGGATGTGCTGACCAATCGGAAAGTTTAATAAAACAATGGCTAGAATGTATTTAAAAATAATCAATAAAAAATAAAGAAAGGGTTGGTATATAAAATGAATCAGGATAAGATGAATGTATTTCCAACAGGAAAAACAAATGATGCTTTTACACAATATTTTGACGGTCAGAGCTATTTACATATGCTTAGTACAGAACAGGTGGTTATTGGAAATGTAACCTTTGAACCAGGTTGTCGAAACCATTGGCATATTCATCATAAGGGAGGACAGATTCTTCTTGTCACAGCCGGACAGGGATACTATCAGGAATGGGGAAAGCCTGCTCAAAAATTAGCTCCTGGAGATGTGGTAAATATCCCACCAGAAGTAAAACATTGGCATGGGGCAGCCAAGGACAGTTGGTTTCAGCATTTGGCAGTAGAGGTTCCAGCAGAAGGAGCATCGAATGAATGGTTGGAACCTGTAGAGGAAGAAGATTATAACAACCTTAAATAGAACAAGAAGTACAAAGAAATTTTAGGTCAATAAAGAGAAATAGTTAAAGGTAAGGAGGAATAGTAAATGGCAGTTACAGAGGCAGCAAAACATTATTATGAAAAAATGTTTCCAGACAATAACTCAGAGCTTTTAAAGACTGACCCAGAATTTGCAGAATTTTTTGCTAATTTTGTGTTTGATGAAGTGCCAGGGCAAAACGATTTAGACGAAAAAACTCGTTTCATGGCTATCCTTGCAACATTACTTGGATGTCACGGAACCGAGGCATTTGGCGATATGATGTCAGCAGCACTTAATTTTGGTGTTACTCCTATAGAAATCAAAGAAATCGTGTACCAGGCAACTGCATATCTAGGAATTGGGCGTGTTCTTCCATTTTTGAAGATAACAAATCAAGTATTGGCAGAAAAAGGGATATCCCTTCCTCTTTCTTCACAAAGTACAACAACTAGGGAAAACCGCAGACAAGCAGGAACTCAAGCTCAGGTAGATATCTTTGGCGAAAAAATGCAGGACTTTTGGAAATCTGGTCCAGAGGAAAGCCGTCATATCAATCAATGGCTTGCAGGAAACTGTTTCGGAGATTACTATACTCGTACAGGACTTGATTACAAACAGAGAGAAATGATAACCTTCTGTTTTCTCTCAGCACAAGGCGGCTGTGAACCCCAACTTACCAGCCATGCAGCTGCCAATATGAGAATTGGAAATGATAAACAATTTCTAATCAAAATAATTTCTCAATGCCTACCCTATATCGGCTATCCCAGAAGCTTAAATGCACTTCGATGTGTGAATAACGCGGCTGAGTAGTTCATTTAAAGAGGGGCTGTTGCAAAATAACGGATTTATATAATATATAGTATGAGTATTTGGGATATCACATCTATATATTGTAGCATGATAGTATTTTGCAACAGCTTTCTTTTTTTATTGTCACTAACTTGTCACTTTTCTTTGTTATAATGAAACATATTACATATTATGGAGCCAAAGAAATCCCTGTTCAATCATTTTAGAAAGGGCTTGTGATGTTTTTACAGGAAATTTCATAACTTTTTTCACAGTCCCTAAATTCAGAGATTTATATTTGGCCATTTATAGTTTAGGTAATTGTAAAAGTTATTGATAAATATTTAACATACATAAAAAATATTCTAGAGATAACTTTTATGTAGGTACAGCTCAAAATGAAAGCTATGTTTTTCATGGAAAGGAGACAAAATAGTGGAGATATTAAAATGTGAAGGCATCAGAAAAGTATATGGTATAGGGGATAATCAGGTTGTGGCTCTTGATAATATTGACCTATCCATAGAAAAAGGAGAATTTGTAGCTATTGTAGGAGCATCTGGTTCTGGAAAATCGACATTGCTGCATATTATTGGCAGTGTGGACAAGGCTACAGAGGGGAAGATATTCCTTGACGGAATGGATGTTTCTTCACTAAATCAGAGTCAAGCAGCAATCTTCCGGCGAAGAAAGGTGGGGCTTATCTATCAGTTTTATAATCTGATTCCTACTCTCACTGTCCGAAAAAATATTCTTATGCCCCTTTTGCTAGATAAGAAGAAGTCTAATGACGAATTTTTCAAGGAGATTGTAACAGCATTGGGAATGGAAGAGAAGTTGGATTTTCTTCCCAATCAGTTATCAGGAGGACAACAGCAGCGGACTGCCATTGCCAGGTCCTTGATATATCGACCAGCTATTCTTTTGGCTGATGAGCCGACTGGAAATTTGGACCAAAAAAACTCAAGAGAAATTGTAGATTTATTGAAATTGTCCAACTGCAGATTCCATCAGACTATTTTGATGATTACTCATGATGAGAAGCTTGCCTTGGAAGCAGACCGGATTATTATCTTGGAAGATGGTCATATCATTAGTGATGAAAGGCAAAGGTGAATATCATGTGGAACGATTATTCTAAAAGCTATATCAAAAATAACCATGCTTCTGGTCTGTCTGTTATGGTAGCTACCTTTATTTCGGCATTGCTTTTATCGCTCTTATGCAGCCTATTTTATAATTTCTGGAAATATGATATAGAACAGATTTATTTGGAAGAGGGGAAATGGCAAAGCCGAATTGTTGGAGACATGGACAGTGAAGATTTGGCTTTAATACAGAATTTTGCCAATGTTGAAAAGGTGGTGGTCAACAGAGAATTGTCTCATGGTTTGGAAAAGGTAGTGGATATCTATTTTGAAGATATAAGGAAAGTTATTAAAAGTACATCCCAGATTGCAGACAGATTAGGAATAGAATCAAAGGCAATCACTTATCATAACTCCCTGTTGGCCATGTATCTTATCCGAGATTCTCAAGATACTGCTCCAAGGATGGTTTTCCCATTTTTTTTAATAGTGACAACAATGTCTTGTATTTCTCTGGTTATTATTATCCATAATTCCTTTGCTGTATCTATGAATGCACGAATTCATCAGTTTGGCATTTTTTCTAGTATTGGAGCCACTCCAAAACAGATACGAACCTGTCTGCTGCAAGAAGCAGCTGTGTTAAGTACAATACCAATTATAATGGGAAATCTTTTGGGTATTGTGCTGAGTCTAGGAATCATAAAAGGCATCAATATCATAGCAGCAGATGTGCCAGGGCGATTTGAGGCTGTGTGGGGATACCATCCTTATATTTTTATAATCACACTTTTAGTCACTGGTCTTACCATATGGATTTCTGCATGGATTCCAGCAAGAAGGATGAGTCGATTGACCCCTCTTGAAGCAATTAAAAATACTGGAGAGCTTCAATTAAAAAGGAAGCAGAAGTCAAGTATATTGGTATATCTCTTTGGGATAGAGGGTGAACTTGCAGGAAATGCGTTAAAAGCTCAGAAGAAAGCTTTGCGTACAGCTACCTTATCGTTGACATGTTCTTTTTTGGCGTTTTCACTTTCCCAATGTTTTTTTACGCTTTCAAAAATCAGCCAGAGAATGACTTATTTTGAAAGGTATCAGGATGTCTGGGATATTATGTTGACAGTAAAAAATATGGATATAGAGAATTTTGAGGGAATCCAGAGTATTAGGGAGCTTTCTGGAGTGCGCAGCAGTATTGTATATCAAAAGGCAGAAGCAAAACGGCTAATTGTAGAGAACGAATTTAGCCAAGAGTTAAGGAAAATGGGAGGAGTGCAGAATGCGCCAGAAAGATATGTCTCTGCCTATGATAATGGTTGGCTGATAAATACACCTATTATCATTATGGATGATGCTAGCTTTTTGGAGTATTGCGAGCAGGCAGGTGCTTCTTTGCGGCTGGATGGTGCAGTGATTCTAAATCGGATACAGGACAGTAACAATCTGAATTTTCGCCAGCGGGAATATTTTCCTTATATAAATGAAAGCCAAGCTACCACAGTTTTACGGCAGGCAGGAAAAGAGAAGATAAGTGCAGAAATCCCCGTTCTTTCCTATACTCAGGAAGTTCCAGTTTTGAAAGAAGCCTATGGAGAGCTTGACCACTATGTGATCGTCCATTTTCTTCCAGTGTCTCTTTGGAAAGAGATAAAAGAACAGATAGGAGGCACAGAGACAGATACCTATGTTCGGGTTTTGGCAAGAGAAGGAGTGACATTGGAAGAACTAAATGATTTGGAAGAGACGGCAGTTCGGCTATTAGAAAGAAATGAAATTCAAAGTGAAAATCGTATTGAGGAGAAACTTATCAATGATGATATGATACATGGAATGTTACTGATGATAGGAGGCTTCTGTACATTACTTGCAATTATTGGAATAGGAAATGTATTTTCTAATACTTTGGGATTTGTATATCAACGAAAAAGAGAATTTGCTCGATATATGTCTATAGGATTGACACCAGAAGGAATCATAAAAATATTTTGTATTGAAACTCTTGTGACAGCAGGACGTCCAGTCTTAATTACAATCCCAATAACTATATTTGCAGTAGATTTTATGATAAAAGCAAGTTATTTAGAACCTAAAATTTTTATTAGGGAGATGCCTATATTACCCATTGCGACATTTATTTTAGCTGTATTTGGAGTTGTATCTTTAGCTTATTATTTTGGAGCAAGAAAACTACTCCACAGCAATCTGACAGAGATTTTGTGGGATGATACTATGATGTGAAAGACTATCTCCAATTTCTATCATTCTAATGTGTTAATTTAACTCGTTGTGCTAGTTAAGTTATAAGTGATTGATTTTTTAAAAGGATTTGCTTATAATAATTTCAAAGCAATGACCTATTATTTGCACATTGGAAAGGAATGCTGGAAATTATGAAAAAATATAAACGTATTTTTACCATTGTCATAGATTCCCTTGGGATTGGAGCTATGCCCAATGCAGCAGAATATGATGATGAAGGAACTGACACCTTAGGACATATTGATGACCATATGAACCCATTTGTGATTCCAAACCTAGCCAGAATGGGTCTTGCCAATCTTCACCCTTTAAAGCATGTAGAGCCAACAAAAGAGCCTTTGGGATATTATGGACAGCTTTTGGAGGCCAGTGTAGGCAAAGACACCATGACCGGACATTGGGAGATGATGGGCCTCCATATTACGAAACCTTTTCAGACATTTACGGACACAGGTTTTCCACAGGAATTGTTGGATGAGCTGTCGAGACGGACTGGACATAAGATTGTCGGCAATAAATCAGCCAGCGGGACAGAAATTTTAGACGAGTTGGCAGAGCATGAGATTGCTACAGGAGATATGATTGTATATACTTCTGCAGATTCTGTGCTGCAAATCTGTGGCAATGAGGAGACGTTTGGGCTAAAGGAGCTATACCGATGCTGTGAGATTGCCAGGGAACTCACCATGAAAGATGAGTGGAAGGTGGGAAGGGTCATCGCTAGGCCCTATGTTGGGAAGAAAAAAGGAGAATTTAAACGTACTGCCAACCGTCATGATTATGCTTTAAAGCCTTATGGCAAGACTGCTATGGACGCATTAAAAGAAGCAGGATATGATGTTATCAGTGTAGGAAAGATTCGGGATATCTTTGATGGCGAGGGAATTACAGAAAGTTATAAGTCAAAGAGCAGTGTTCATGGCATGGAGCAGACAATCAAACTGACAGAAAAAGATTTTTGCGGGCTATGCTTTGTAAATCTAGTAGA
Source organism: Hungatella sp. UBA3402 (assembly GCA_002358555.1). Lineage (GTDB taxonomy): Bacteria > Bacillota > Clostridia > Lachnospirales > Lachnospiraceae > UBA3402. The sequence continues at coordinate 6,047 of DEPC01000147.1, forward strand.
TTTTGATGCATTATGGGGACATCGCAGAAATCCAGTGGGGTATGGACAGGAACTGGAACGATTTGATGAGAAGTTAGGAATACTGCTTGGAAAGCTGAAAGAGGACGATTTACTGATTGTCACTGCTGATCATGGCAATGACCCCACCTATAAAGGAACAGACCATACAAAAGAAAAGGTGCCATTTTTGGCATATTCTCCTTCTATGAAGAACAATGGAAAGCTACCAGATTTTGATACCTTTGCTGTTATCGGAGCTACGATTGCTGATAATTTCCAAGTAAAGATGCCAAATGGGACGATTGGGAGTTCTATTTTGGGTGAATTAGAATGATAGGCCGCCAGATTTTGGCAAAAACCGCTTGCACGAAAATGCAGGCGGTTTTTTTATGGCACTTTAGTAAGATAATAGAGTAGAAGATTAGCAGGCTTATAGAAAGATTCATTTGGTAAAAATCTCTCAAAGATTGTAATGGACATCTGCCAAAAAGCAGTTTTTAGATACAATCTAGAAATCTCTCCTATTTTTATCGAGATAGCATGAAAAAGTATATAAAAATGAAAAAAATAAACGAGAAAGGAAAACATAAAATGAAACATTGGGAGCATTTAAAAAATATTTTGTGGATATTGGGAGGAAATACAGCCTATGCATTGGCAGTCGTCATGTTCATTTTGCCGAATGGTCTCATTACAGGAGGAAGTACAGGGCTAGCATTGTTTTTTTATCATCAGTTTGGGGTGCCCATCCAAGGATTTGTGACTGTGTTTAATGTGATAATGTTTTTGATAGGAGCTGTGGTGCTGGGAAAAAAATTTGCATTGACTACGATTATCAGTACTTTTTACTATCCATTTATCCTGTCAGTATTTCAAAGTATTCCTTCTTTGGGGAAGATGACAAATGATAATCTGCTGGCAGTTATTTTTGCAGGGCTTCTGATTGGAGTAGGAATTGGTGTGGTGATTCGGGCAGGTGCGTCTACTGGAGGCATGGATATTCCTCCATTGGTTTTGAATAAAAAAATGGGGCTTTCGGTATCTGCTACAATGAATGGAATGGACATTGCAATTCTGCTTTTGCAGATGGCATTTTCAAATAAGGAGATGGTTCTTTATGGAATTCTGCTAGTACTTACTTACACGACAATCTTAAATAAAGTGCTTCTTTTAGGACAGGCAAAAATGCAAGTAAAGGTTGTGACGGAGCATTATGAAGAAATCAATCAAGCGATTGCAAATCAGCTAGACCGTGGGGTGACATTGTTTCGGTCTAAAACTGGACATTTAAAGAAGGAAGGATATGTGGTTATGTCTGTGGTCAATAACCGAGAACTAGCCCAATTAAATCAAATGATTCAGAAGATAGACCCCCAGGCATTTATTGTGATTCATCAGGTCAATGAGGTCAGAGGAAGAGGTTTTACACTGAAAAAAGAGTACGATTAGAAAAATTTGGTGTAAATTTTTGAAAAACAGTCATACTAACAAGAGAAATTCATGAGAAAGGAACATCCGCAGTGATGAGACGATGGAATATTTTTTGTAGAGTAAGGCTGTTTTTTGTTGGAATGATATTGCCAGTCATGGTTTTAACAATAGCAGGATGTGGAAAAATGACTCAGGGCAGGAGGATTGTACGGATTTCTCTGGGACAGTCAGAAAGTCATCCAGAGTATTTAGGGCTTCTGGCCTTTAAAGAACATGTGGAGGAGCATTTAGGAGACCGATATGAGGTACAGATTTTTCCAAATGAAATTTTGGGGGCTGCTCAGAAGGCGATAGAATTGACTCAAACTGGAGCCATTGATTTTGTGGTAGCAGGCACAGCGAATTTGGAAACCTTTGCCGATGTCTATGAAATTTTCAGTATGCCATATCTGTTTGACTCTCCAGAAGTCTATCAAGCAGTGATGGAAAATCCGATGATGGAAGATATCTATGAGTCAACGGACAATGCAGGTTTTCGAGTGCTGACCTGGTACAATGCAGGAAATCGGAATTTCTATGCCAAAAAACCGATTCTTACGCCAGAGGACTTGAAAGGAATGAAGATAAGGGTACAACAAAGCCCTGCCAGTGTAAAAATGATGCAGGAATTTGGGGCAGCAGCTTCTCCTATGAGCTTTGGAGAGGTTTACACTGCGATTCAACAAGGGGTAATTGACGGCGCAGAAAATAATGAGCTTGCTCTGACAAACAACAAACACGGAGAAGTGGCAAAATATTTTACTTACAATATGCATCAGATGGTTCCTGACATGTTGGTGGGAAACTTAAAATTTTTAAACAGCTTAACAGAGGAAGAACTCGAAATATTTAAAGAGGCAGCTCAAATTTCTAATGAAGTGGAGCTTGAGGAATGGGATAAACAGGTCGAGGAGGCAAAACAGATTGCTGTAGAAACTATGGGAGTGGAATTCTTGGAAGTGGAAGTGGATGCATTTAAGGAAAAAGTGATGCCACTTCATCAGGAAATGCTGTCAGAAAATCCAGATATTGTAGAGGTTTATCAGGAAATTCAGAAGATGAATGAAGAAATGAGAAAACAAGTCACAGAATATGAAGCAGCTAAGGAGGCAAGTATCAAAGCAAAAGCTATTAAAACCAAATCTTTTACAGAACCCATGCCAATGTCAGCAATGGAAGCAGGACTGGGAATGGAATGGCAGTCTGGATGGGAGTTTACAGAGAATGAGGGGGATGGACCATGGAAGGAATAAAGAAAATGCGAAGCAGTATGGATACAGTGTTGGAGAGCCTCCAAATTTTCTTGTTCGCAGTTATGGTGATAGTGGGGACATACCAAATTTTGGTGCGATATCTGTTTAATAAACCTAGCACGGTTTCTGAGGAGCTTTTGACTTATGCATTTGCCTGGTTAGCTTTATTGGCAGCCGCCTATATGTTCGGGAAAAGAGGACATATGCGTATGGGATTTTTGGCAGACAAGGCAAATGGGATGATAAAATCAGTGCTGGATATGATTTCGGAATGTCTGGTATTTCTGTTTGCTGCCATTGTGATGATTTATGGAGGAATTGAAATTACATCTTTGACCATGGCGCAAAAAACTGCCTCTTTAGGAATTCCAATGGGGTATGTGTACAGTATTGTACCTGTGAGTGGGGGCTTAATTTTGGTTTACAGTATTTTGAATGCGGCAGAAATGATGATTGCAAAATCAAGTGATAGCAGAGAAAACGAAGCAATGAAGGGAGAAGCAAGCAAACAAGTACAGATAGAAAGAAAATTGGAAAAAGATAGTGAGTCAATAGAAAAAAATGCTGGACAGATACAGAACGTGAATGAACTAGAAAAAATGGGACGAACGGCAAATAGAGATAGCGAACCAGCAGACAAAGAGATAGAAAAAATAGGGCTGGAAAAAAGAGAACATGCAAAATACACAGAAGCAGGCAGAGATACAAGCTGGGAAGCAAGGATGAAAGCGGAACAGGAGAAAAAAGCAGAAAAGGAGGGGGATTAATATGAGCATTGCATGGACAGCAGGTCTGATTATTCTGATAGTTTTGGTAGCGATTCTCCTTGCAGGAGTTCCGATTGCCATAGGATTAGCAATATCTTCTATCTGTGCTATCCTGCCAATTTTAGAGATGGAGCCAGCTCTTTTAACAGGAGCTCAGAGGATTTTTTCGGGAATCTCTGTGTTTAACTTGATTGCCATTCCATTTTTTATACTTGCAGGAAATATCATGAACAAAGGAGGCATTGCAATCCGGCTCATACAATTTGCCAAGCTTTTTACAGGAAAAATACCAGGAGCTTTGGCCCATACCAATATTGTAGCGAATATGCTGTTTGGAGCAATCTCTGGTTCTGGAACTGCTGCTGCCTCTGCCATGGGGGCTATTATTGGACCAGTGGAGGAAAAGGAAGGGTATGATAAAAATTTTTCCGCAGCAGTCAATATTGCCACAGCTCCCACAGGTCTTTTGATTCCACCCAGCAATGTCATGATTACCTATGCATTAGTCAGCGGTGGCACTTCGATTGCAGCATTATTTATGGCAGGATATGTGCCAGGAATTTTGTGGGGATTCGCTTGTATGATTGTGGTATACTTTTATGCAAAAAGCCATGGATATCGAAGCACTCAAACCTTTACTGGGAAAGAAAAACTCCGCACTTCTTATGAGGCGATTCCCAGTCTTTTGATGATTGTGATTGTCATAGGTGGGATTATCAAAGGAATTTTTACAGCTACAGAAGGTGCAGTGGTGGCAGTGGTGTACAGTCTAGTCTTGTCGCTGTTTTTTTATCGCTCGATTACCTGGAGAGATTTGCCCAAGATTTTTATGGACAGTGCACAGATGACAGGAATTATCATTTTCCTTATCGGTGTTTCCAGTATTATGTCCTGGGTTATGGCATTCACAGGATTGCCAGGGGCTATCTCTAGCGCAATGTTGGGAATCAGTAACAATCGGTATGTAATCTTGTTGATTATCAATATTCTTCTTCTAGTAGTAGGGACCTTTATGGATATGACGCCTGCATGTCTGATTTTTACCCCCATTTTCCTTCCTATTTGTCAGGAGTTGGGAATGAATTCTGTACATTTTGGCATCATGCTGATTTTTAATTTATGTATTGGCACTATCACTCCTCCAGTGGGAACTACGTTATTTGTAGGAGTTAAAGTAGGAGAGACAAGGATTGAAGAAGTAATTAAGCCTCTTTTGTATTATTTTGCAGCAATCTTTGCAGTACTTTTGGCAGTAACTTATATTCCTGCAATATCATTATGGCTGCCAGGGCTTTTAGGGTATGTGTAGAAGAGAAATATTGTAAGCATCAAAGCAAAAAACAATACCAGGAAACAGAACTTTTGTCAACTTCCTGGTATTGCTAAGAAATAATTTCTTTTTATTAGTTTATCTTCTTACTGCTATCTATTATCTATGAAGTTTTTCCTTTGGCAGATGAGCAGTAATAAACTGCCATACTTCTTCGTCAGAAGCATCTCCACAACCATCTGGTAAAAGAAATGCCTGTTTGACAGAAACATATAGATAGATACAGCCCAACTGTCTGTAAATTCCAAATAATTCATTCCAATTATAGGATACAGTACTGCCATTAGATGTTCCACTTGTCACCAGAATTCCTGTTTGATTCAACTCAATAGTATAAGCGATTCTAGACTTTTGGAGCTTTAATGCATGAGCTTGGGTTTTAAGTGAGTAAAAAAATGTTCCAAAGTACACCCCAGGTACTCCTAATGCAATAACCAATAGGACCATGCCTAGAAATTCTGCATGTTCTGCTTTGGAGTACATAGAAAAACAGATAAGAGAACTAGTTAAGAGAATTCCTGCAAAAATGGCGGGAGAAATCCAGCGTTTTCTCAATTTTAAGGTATCAAATATGGCAAATCTATAGAAAGTTTTTGGGTCTATTTTGGAGACAATAGTTATTGATTCAGATTTCATAAATAGGTCCCTTCCAGGTTTTATTTTATAATGCTAGAACAAAACTACCTTTATTATAGGAGATTTCCCCACAGGCATAATAAATTAACTCGTTGTGGTAGTTAAAAGTTGTAAGCAGAATAACACATGGAAGAAGGCTGCTCTCTGTCCTGCGGCTTTGGAGCCAGTAACAGTAAGGCTCCTGTAGATGCAGAGCTATGGGAAATCTGGTTTGCTGCGTTACTTCTGCCTATCACGTTTAACTGCAACAACTGGTTAATTTATAAGGCAGAATGCATTTCTAAACAGGTTTTCTCATATCTTAACGCAAACTTCCTAAAACAGCAAGTGCAAACTGGAATATTTTAGTATAATATCCATAATTTTATCTGGTTTTCTAATATATTAGTTGACTAGCTTTGGAAAAATGGGTATAATAATTCTATCAAATATCTGAGGCATTCAGACAAGAAAAGGAGAGCAAAGCTTATGAAAATGACATTCCGCTGGTATGGTTCTGACAGTGACTCCATCACATTGAAACAGATTAAGCAGATTCCAGGTATGAGTGGTCTGATGGGAGTTCTTGATTACAAAGCTGCAGGAGAGGTATGGACAGAGGAAGAAATTGAAAAGTACGTGAATGAAGTTCATGCAGCAGGTTTGGAATGTGAAGTAATTGAGAGTGTCAATGTCCATGAGGATATCAAGATGGGACTTCCCACCCGTGACAAATATATCGAAAATTATGTCACAACCATCAGAAATTTAGCAAAGTATGGAATAAAAGTTATTGTCTACAACTTTATGCCAGTGCTTGATTGGCTTCGTACTGATTTGGCCCGTGAGATTGAGGAAGATGGCTCCAACAGCTTGTATTATGACGAGCAAGAATTGGGCAATATGAGTCCTCTTGAGATTGTAAGAAAGACAGCCGAAGACAGCAACGGCTTTACTCTTCCAGGTTGGGAACCAGAGCGTCTGGCAGAGCTTGAAAAAACCTTAAAGCAATACGAGAGCATCACACCAGATATGCTCAGAGAGAATTATAAATATTTCCTGGATGCTGTGATTCCAGTTTGTGAAGAAGTAGGAATCAAGATGGCTGTTCATCCTGATGACCCAGCTTGGCCTATTTTTGGACTTCCCCGTATCTCTCATAGCCAGGAAGATTTTGATAAGATTGTAGCACTCCACAATTCACCAGCTAATGCGCTATGTCTATGTACTGGCTCCTTAGGTTCTAATCCAGAAAATGATATTCCAGCTATTATCCGTCATTTTGGAGAGATGAACCGCATCGCTTGTCTTCATATCCGCAATGTGAAATATTTGGGATATCGTCGATTCCGTGAGGCTCCGCATTTGTCCTCTACCGGAGATTTGGATTTGTTTGAGATTGTAAAAGCAGTTTATGATACCTGTCCTCATGATATTCATGTTCGTCCAGACCATGGAAGAATGATTTGGGATGAAGTTGGACGTCCAGGATATGGTTTGTATGACCGTGCATTGGGCGCAACCTATTTGAACGGACTTTGGGAAGCGATTGATAAGTTGTCTAAATAATTCTGAATGAAGAATATGATTGATAGCGATTAAGAGTAAAGGAGCATTAACATTATGAAATTAAGCTATGAAGGACTGCAGCAAAAAGAGGCATGGAAAAATGCAGGGGTGACTTTGCCAGAATATGACTGGAAGGCAATGTGTGAAGCTACAGAGAAAGCTCCTGTATGGGTACATTTTGGAGCAGGCAATATTTTCCGTGGATTTATTGCAGGACTGCAGCAAAGACTTCTGAATCAAGGACTTGCTAAAAGTGGCATTGTTGCAGCGGAAACCTTTGACTATGACATTATTGATAAAATTTACTGGCCTCATGACAGTATGACCTTGATGGTAAGCCTACAACCAGATGGAGGAACCGAAAAGGAAGTGATTGCCTCTATTGCAAAAGGAGTAAAGGCTGACAGCTCTGATGCACAGCAATGGGCTGTTCTTAAAGCGGTATTTGAAAATCCATCTCTTCAGATGGCCAGTTTTACAATCACAGAAAAAGGTTATGCCATTGGCGATATCCAAGGTAATTTGATGAAAGTGGTTCAAGAAGACATGGAACAAGGGCCAGATAAAGCACGTCATGCTATGAGCGTAGTGGCAGCTTTGATGTTTGCACGTTTTAAGGCAGGTGCAGCACCGATTGCTCTGGTGAGTATGGACAACTGCAGCCATAATGGCGAAAAGCTAAAATCAAGTGTTCTTGCCATTGTAAAGGCATGGAGAGAAAAAGGCTTAGTTCCAGAAGAATTTGAACAATATATGAGCGATGAGGAGAAGGTTTCCTTCCCATGGAGTATGATTGACAAAATCACTCCAAGGCCAGCAGAAGTTATTGAAAAACAGTTGACAGATGCAGGTGTTGAAGATATGGCTCCTGTTATCACCAGCAGAAACACTTATATTGCACCTTTTGTCAATGCAGAAATTCCTCAGTACCTAGTAGTGGAAGACCGCTTCCCCAATGGACGTCCCAGTCTTGAAAAAGCAGGTGTGTACTTAACCACACGCGACACTGTAAATATGACTGAGAGGATGAAGGTGACAACCTGTTTAAATCCTCTACACACAGCCTTAGCTGTCTATGGATGCCTCCTTGGCTATACTAGCATTGCTTCTGAAATGAAGGATGAGGAATTGAAAAAATTGGTTGAGCATATCGGGTATGACGAGGGAATGCCAGTGGTGACAGACCCAGGCATCATAAGCCCTATGGACTTTATTCATGAGGTTATTGACCAGAGATTGCCTAATCCATTTATTCCAGATACTCCTCAAAGGATTGCCACTGACACCAGCCAAAAGGTTGCAATCCGATTTGGTGAGACAATCAAATCCTATATGACAAGCGAAAAACTGGATACCAACAGTTTAACCTATATTCCTTTAGCTTTGGCTGGATGGTTGCGGTATCTGTTGGGAGTTGATGATAAAGGTCAAGAGATGGCAGTGAGTGCTGATCCTATGCTTACACAGCTTCAGCAGCAGTTAGCAGGAGTCAAGGTTGGTGAGCCAGATTCCTATAAAGGGCAGTTAAAAGAAATCCTGTCCAATCCAGTAGTATTTGGCGTGAATTTATATGACGCTGGACTGGCAGAAAAGGTAGAAGGGATGTTCTGTGAAATGTTGGCAGGGCCAGGAGCTGTCAGAGCTACCCTTAAAAAATATATTCAGTAAATAACTTTAAAGCAAATAATCCAAAGCAGAGAACGCGTCGCTGACGCGTTTCTTTGCATACATGGAAAAAGGAGGGCCTATGTATGTGACAGAACAGCTAGCAAGGGAAAATGGTCGGGATTATGCCCTCCGTACCTTGAAGGAAAATATTATCCGTCTAGAATTGGAGCCTGGCAGCAGCATCAGTGATAGAGAGGTAGCTTCACAACTTTCTTTGTCCAGAACTCCGGTTCGTGAAGCATTATTGGAGTTAGCTAAATCGAAAGTTATTGATATTTATCCTCAAAAGGGAAGCGTGGTATCTTTAATAGACTATGAATTGGTAGAAGAGGCATATTTTATCCGCAATGTACTAGAGACAGCAGTGATAGAATTGGCCTGCAGAAAGGCATCCCAGGATTCTTTAGAGGAATTAAAAAGTAATATAAAACTTCAATGGTTTTACCATCAAGAACGGGCATTGGATAAACTGATGGAGCTGGACGACGAATTTCATTGTATGCTATTTAAGATTACCGGAAAAATGCAAACCTATGAAATGATGAAGGGAATGATGGTACATTTTGACCGTGTTAGAAATATGGCTCTTGGTACAATGAAAGATAGAAGTCTTATCGAAGACCATCAAAAAATTTTGGATGCTGTGAAAAGCCGCGATATAGACCTTGCCAAGAGGCTTATGGAAAAACATTTAAGGCGATATCGAGTGGACGAAGAGGAGGTAAGAAGAAGATATCCTGGATATTTTAAGCCACCAGGGAAATTGTAAGAAATATATATGATTCTAGATTGTGCCCAAAGTATAACTTTGTATAGAATTCTTATCTAAATGAAATATACCTAGAAGCATTCCATAACAGAAACATAATATACTATATGTAATGCTGTGGATATAAATAACCCTGGTCGGCGAAAGTCGTGCCAGAGACAATACAGCATAATATTTCCAATAGCGAGCGAAAGACAGTAGGGACTGTTGCAAAATATAGTAATTCTGCAATATATGACAGCAATATCAATGCAATATATTGTATGAATCTATTTTTTGCAATAGTCCTTGCTGTTTTTTATGAACAAAGTTATATATGAAAATTCATTGTCTATACAGTACATGGTGAGTGTGCACAAGAGAAAATCTTCCTTCTTTGATTTGTTATCCAGTTATGGTCACTGACAGCAGGACAAGGTAAGATAGAAGGAGCAGTGGTTGACTGCATAATAGCAGAATTTCACTAAAGATAAAGAGTATTCTTAGAGCTTTTCTTAAATTGTAAAGACAAATCAAGAAAAATTCAAAGGTACTCTGAAAATTCAAGGAGGAAGCAATGAGCAATAGGTATGGGTATGCCCGTGTCAGCACAAAGGAACAAAAAGAAGATAGACAAATATTCGCATTGACAGAGATGCAGTTGCCTTTGAGTAATATATATGTGGACAAACAATCGGGCAAAGATTTTAACCGCCCTATGTATAAGCGTCTGATGAAGAGACTGAAAGAAGGGGATTTGTTGTATATCAAGAGCATTGACCGATTGGGTCGCAACTATGAAGAAATTTTGGAACAATGGAGGGTACTGACTAGAGAGAAAAAGATTGATATTGTAGTGCTGGATATGCCACTTCTGGATACAAGGCGCGGAAAAGACTTAATGGGGACTTTTTTAAGTGATATTGTTCTTCAGGTATTGTCTTTTGTGGCAGAAAACGAGCGAAAGAATATCAAAGAGAGACAAAAAGAAGGAATTGAAGCTGCCAGACAAAGAGGAGTCAGGTTTGGAAGACCGCCAAAAACTCTGCCAGATAACTTTGAACAGATGTCTCAGAGCTGGCTGGACGGTGAAATGAGCAGCAAAAAAGCGGCTGAATTATGTGGTATGCCACTTACATCTTTTAGAAGGAGGAGTGGACAAAAAAAGGAATAAAATTATCTAACAAATGGACAGCTTTTTACACCATTTTTCACTGGAAAGAACGAATAAAAAGGATAAAATAGAAACATAAAGAGCACAAAATATAGTTGTTAAAATATCCAAAAAGATACTAATGAAAAGTAATGGCTAAAAGGTGAAAAGCAAAAAGTCCAGGAGGGAAAATAATGGGAGTCATTTTTAATGAAAAGACAGGCGAGTTTCATCTGTACAATGAGAATATCAGCTATTTGATGAAAATCTTGCGCAATGGCCAGATGGGACAGCTTTATTTTGGGAGAAAGGTTCCCCAAAAGAATGATTATGGGTATTTGATTGAAAATAGATATCGTCCAGTAAGTGCCTATGTATTTGACAATGAATATTCATTTACATTGGAGCATTTAAAGCAGGAATATCCAGCATACGGAACTACAGATTTTCGTATGCCTGCGCTGGAGATTATGCAGTCCAATGGCAGCAGAATTACAGATTTTAAGTATGTTTCTCATAAGATTTATAAGGGAAAACCAGGGTTAAAAGGGCTTCCAGCTACTTATACTGAGTCAGAGGATGAAGCAGATACTTTGGAGCTTCTTTTAAGAGATGAGCTTCTTAACGTAGAGATGACTTTGCTGTATACGATTTTCCAGAAGGAAAATGCGATTGCAAGAAGTGTCCGTTTTGAGAATAAAGGAGAGGAGGCCTATCAGATTACAAGAGCCATGAGCTTTTGTCTTGATTTGCCTGATTGTGAATATGAATGGATTCAATTTTCTGGTGCATGGGGGAGAGAGCGCCATGTAAAGACTAGGATGCTTGAGCAGGGAATTCAGTCTGTGAGCAGCACTAGAGGGGCATCCAGTCATTTCCATAATCCTTTTGTGATGCTCAAACGCCCCACAGCAGATGAATTTCAGGGAGAAGTTATGGGATTTTCCTTAATTTATTCTGGAAATTTTCTTGCACAAGCAGAAGTAGATACCTATCATGTTACACGAATGATGATTGGAATCAATCCTTTTGGATTTTCTTGGTGTTTAAATCCAAAAGAGGAATTTCAGACTCCAGAGGCTGTGATGGTATATTCTACAGATGGTATGAATGGCATGAGCCAAACATTCCACAGATTGTACCGAACCAGATTGGCAAGAGGGTATTGGAGAGATAGAGAACGTCCAATACTGCTGAACAACTGGGAGGCTACTTATTTTGATTTTACAAAGGAAAAATTGATTGAAATTGCAAAAAATGCTAAGGAAGACGGTGTGGAGTTGTTTGTCCTTGATGATGGATGGTTTGGTTCCAGATGTACTGAGACAAGTGGACTTGGAGATTGGTGGCCAAATCAAGAGCGTCTTCCTGAAGGAATCAAGGGACTTTCTAAAGATATTGAAGCTTTAGGATTGAAATTCGGACTGTGGTTTGAACTTGAGATGACTAATAAGGATAGTGAGTTATATCGCAACCACCCTGACTGGATTATTCAGACACCTGGCAGACATTCCTCTCATGGAAGAAAACAATATGTATTGGATTTTTCCAGAAAAGAAGTTGTAGATTATATCTATGAGCTGGTGGTAAAGATTCTTAGAGAGTCAAAGATTTCTTACATTAAATGGGATATGAACCGCAATATTACAGAATGTTTTTCACAAGGCTATACTGCCCAACATCAAGGAGAGATTTTCCACCGCTATATTTTGGGACTATATGATTTATATGATAGGTTAAATACAGAATTTCCTGAGATTTTGTTTGAATCTTGTGCAAGTGGTGGGGGACGTTTTGACCCAGGACTTCTCTACTACGCCCCTCAGTGCTGGACAAGTGATGATACCGATGCCGCAGAGCGACAGAAAATTCAATATGGAACTTCTTATGCCTATCCAATAAGCTCCATGGGTGCTCATGTGTCTATCACTCCTAACCATCAAGTAAACCGTATAACTCCATTAAAAACCCGTGGAAACGTGGCAGTTTTTGGAGCTTTTGGCTATGAACTGGACTTGGCAAAGCTTACAGCAGAGGAGAGAATGATTGTAAAAGAGCAGATTCGTTTTGTGAAAAAATATCGGAAATTGATTCATACTGGCGATTTTTACAGATTACTAAGTCCATTTGAAGGAAATTTTACTGCTTGGATGGTGGTTTCTGGGGATAAGAGACAGGCAATAATAGGATATTTTAAAATATTGAATGATGTCAATAGAGAATTTAGAAAGCTTCATCTGAAAGGTTTGGATTCCGAACTTCTATACCATATGTCTGAAGAGGGGCAAGAGATAGGGACATTTTATGGAAGCGAGCTTATGAATATTGGAATGGTGACTACTGATATGTCAGCAGGAGAGGTGCCGCATGGAGAAGAACCTTGCTGTGATTTTTGGTCAAGAATTGTTGTCTTGGAGGCAGAAGAAACAGAGAAATGATGGAAAAGAAAGAAGCTTCCCAAAAATGGAAACGAATTGCAATGTCATTTTTTGGAGTCATTGTTACAGGATTCTGCATAGGTGCTTTTCAAAAAGCAAATTTGGGAGCAGACCCATTCACCTGTTTTGTAACAGGATTTGCCAATGTATTTCATTCTACATACAGCACATTTTATATTATTGTAACTGGTGCATTGCTTGTGGGAGTGTTTTTTGTAGAGAAACATTATATAGGAATTGCCACTGTAATTAACCTGTTTTTTACAGGTATGGCCGCTGATTTTATGAAAAATATATTAGATGGATTCTTTCCCTCTCCAGATATTGGAACAAGAATTGTGATGATGCTGTTTGGGATTTTTGGAACCTGTTTTGCAGCATCTGTGTATTTTACAGCAGATTTAGGAGTATCCGCTTACGATGCATTTTCCTTGATTGCAGCAAATAAGTATAAATTGGCAGCATTTCGATTGTGCAGGATTGCCAGTGACTCTGTGTGCGTTCTTATAGGTTTTATCTGTCATGTAACCATTGGTGTGGGAACTATTATCACAGCATTATTTATGGGGCCAGTTGTACAATGGTTTAACACTAATGTGTCAGAACCATTTTTGTATGGTCATAAGTTAAATCAATAAAGAAAATGTCAGAGTTAAGAGGGCATTTTATGGGAGACTTTTTCTATGCTTGGCAAGGAAAAGTCTCCTTTTATGTTCTCTTGGACAGAAGCTGTCTGTTCCTGAATTATTTTTCGATAGGAAGTAGGTGACATGCCATATTGCTGACGGAAAATTTTAATCAGAGATTCTGGCTGTTGATATCCACAGGAGTAAGCGATGGCTGCCACAGACAGACTAGAGGATTCCAACAGATGCTGGGCTTTTGTTAATCGAAATTTCTGGATATATTTTAAAGGCGAAAGCCCTGTATATTGTTTGAATAGCGTGCATAGATAGCTGCGGTTTAAGCCTACATACTTGGCAACCGCATCTGCCTGAAGCGGTTCTGAAATATGATTGCGGATATAGGAGATCGCTTGATTGACATAACTGTTGCCGTCTGTATAAGAAGATTCAACCTGGTTGGACGCAGCGATGGTACTCAAAAAAAGGTACAGCATGGAGAGACAGTAAAAACTGTCTGCTGTATTACCATGATTGTGCTGAATCATGTTTAAAATACAGTTTTTCAATAGTTCCTTTTCCTCACTTTTAAAAATGGGATATTTTTGAGAAAGACCTAAGGAGGAAACTATTTTTTCTGCTTCTTGTCCTGAAAAACCTACCCAAATATAAGTCCAAGGCTCTTTCTTATCTGCCATATAGATTGTCTGATAGTCTGGTTCAATCAGAAATCCCTTTCCATCAGAAAGCTTATAATGAATTCCATTTACTATAAATTCTCCTTTTCCTTCCAAAATAAAATGAATTAGATAGTAAGGACGCACAGCAGGCCCATATTTATGGCAAGGCATAGTGACAGAATGACCAAAGGCATTGATGCAGAGCTGCTGTTGTTTTTGGACTGCGATATTGATGGAAAGAGAGTTTTCCATGGAGGCTCCTTTCTGGGGGAATATCATATGGGGATAAGGATAAAAAGTTCTATTTTAGCTTGTAACGCAGATTTTACCAGAAGGCAATGAGAAGAATATATGATGGCAAAAAGAAAGAATGTTATTGTGGTCAGAGATAAATAATTTCTTGGAATCATAAAGGGACTGTTGCAAAAGGTATTAGACATACAATGAACTATCAATTATAATTATTTCTAGAACAGTTTTGAGTAATATAGGACATATACGAAATAAAGGGGGAAAAGATGGATATTCGGATTTTGCGCTATTTTCTTACAGTAGTCAGGGAAGGGAGTATAACAAGGGCAGCAGAAGTACTACATATCACTCAACCCACATTAAGTCGTCAACTGGCTCAGTTAGAAGAGGATTTGAGTATAAAGCTGTTTGACAGAGGAGCTAGAAGGATTACCCTCACCAATGAAGGAATGCTTCTTCGCAGGAGAGCTCAGGAAATTATGGAACTGGTGGATAAGACAGAACAGGAATTGTCCATGCAGGAGGAATTGGTGGAGGGATGTATTTCAATTGGGAGTGGAGAATTGGCAGCCGTTAGACAGTTGGCAAAGCTTATCAGCTCATTCTGCCAAAAATATCCTCTAGTGACTTATGATTTGTTTACAGCAAATGCAGACCAAGTAAAAGAGAAGATGGAATCAGGTCTGATTGATATAGGGCTTCTTCTGGAGCCTGTTGATATTGAAAAATATGATTATATCCGGTTGAATATTGGAGAACAATGGGCAGTTTTGATGCGGCCTGATGACCCATTGACAGCAAAGGAATTTGTGACAGCAAAAGATTTATCAGGACTTCCTATTATTATGACAAAGCGTTCTAATGTTGAGAATGAACTTAGAAATTGGTTCGGCGATTATTTTGCAAGTCTAAACATTTTATTTCACAGCAATCTCCCCGCCAATGGTGCGATTATGGTTCAGGAAGGACTGGGATATTCTCTGGTGATAGAGGGTGTAACAAGCGCCCTTTGGGACAAAAAGAAAATTTGTAGTCGGCCTTTATATCCAGAATTAGCTACAACCAGCGTGTTAGCATGGAAAAGGCATCAGCCATGTAGCAATGCAGTACAGAGATTTATTGAACACATCAAATATTTTAGTGATAAAAAACTGCTTGAAGATTGACATCTCGATGAAAAGGCATTGGAAGAATGTTTTCATTCCCATTTCTGAAAGGTAAATCACGGATATAGAGTAGCACAAGATAGCTGTTTTGCACATCTTGTAGTAGATATATCTGTTAATCTTCCAGAATGGTTGAATAAAATTTCAGAAGAAAACTATAAGGTTATGGAATATGATAAGATAAAGGTTATATCTAAAAGCTTTGACTATTGATGCTTTGCCAGATGAAATACCATCAGCAACATTCCATAACATAAGCATAAAACGCCAATATGAAGGGCTGTTGATACAAAGAGTCCCAGATTGTCAAGCCCATCCCATAAGGAGAAAACAGCATAATACATACCTATAGAGATGATTAGAAAAACCCCTGGTTTGACTATCATCTCTATTGCATTCCAGGAGAATAGAACCAGATGCTTTAAGGAAACCAGATGAAGGAAAGCCAACAGACACTCACTGGCTAGCATACTCCACAGATAGGCGGTGATGCCAAAGCGCGGGATTCCTACCAAGACAAAAGCCAAACGAAGGACCAAAGCAATAATATTCTGAAGAAAGGTAGTGGTAGTTTTTCCCAATCCGTTTAAGATACTCCCCATAGTGGTGGCAAGATAGAGGAATGGGCACAGCCATGCAAGAATTCGTATGAAGGAACCAGCAGAAGCATCATGAAATACGCTGATACCAAGCTCTGCACCGAATAAAGTAAATACACCAATGCACAGAATTCCCATATATAGGCTGTAGCGCAGAGACATAGCAATAGTCTGAGCAATACGGGATTTATTACCATCGGCCTGAGCTTCTGCCACAGTTGGGAGAAGCAAAACTGCCATAGAATTGGTGATGGCAGAAGGAAAGAGGATAAAAGGCATAGCCATACCAGTCAATACCCCATAGATACTGAATGCTTCCTCTGAAGTAAGTCCATACGCTCCAAGACTGTTGGGAATCCAGATAGCCTCGGCACTGGAAAGGATATTTAAGACCAAACGATTTCCCATAAGAGGAAGGGCAAGAGCCATCAGAGGAGAGGCTGTTTCCAAAAATCCTGCTGCTATAGAGCTGCTCTTTGAAGTTTTTGTAAAGAAACAGAAGCAAAATACAGAAAAAAAGCAGGAGGCCAATTCCCCGATAAGATGACCAATCACAGCTAGTTTTACAGTGATTTCTTGCCCACTTTCTACCAGGATATCAGCAATCAGAAATA
>DEPC01000014.1 GCA_002358555.1 Hungatella sp. UBA3402
GAAAATGTCTTTTACAGAATCAATTTCTTCCAGATTCAGATATAAAATACTCATTCCTGCCTGTGCACCTGCCGTTGCCATAGCAAGTGCCAGAGTGGTCTTGCCTGTGCCGCCTGCTGGACTGTAAAAAGCTGTTATTTTAGTAGTACTGTTTCCCTTGACTGTATCCAAAGTATTGCTTTCCTCTGCATATTTTAATAAGACAGCCTCTGATAAGGTATCCATCCTCTGATATTTTCTCACCATCTCAAATCCATCTATAGGAGATATTCCCATAGAAAGAACTATCCTTGTTGTACTAGGAGTTAACTTTATAAGTTGTTCTTCAGCAAAAGCTTCATCAACTACAAGGATATCTGCCTTATCACTCTCTAAATACTGATATAATGTCTCCCTTCTAGTAAAAATAAGCAGCTCAAACTGAGGAAGCTTTTCCATAAAATAATAAGAAATCTCCTTCAGATATCGCTCGTCACTGTCTGCAAGTGCCATTTTTCTTTTTCTCATTTAGAATCATCTCACCTATTTTTGTATTAAACTGTCATATTTGTAGATTTTTTGGTATTTTTAGGAATTATAACACTTTTCTTTAAGAAAGTAAATTACTTTCTATAAAGTAATTTACATTTTCTTAAAATTTTCTGTTTTTTCTATAAAATATTTATACCCTTTATTGATATGCCTCTTAAAAAATGCCCTGCTTTGTTAAAAAAGCAGAGCATATAGACTTTGTATTATTTTTATATAATGTTTTTCACCTGGCTATGTAATTTTTGCACCCAATTTATAATATTAAACTAGAATTAGAAACTTCCTTCATAGTTCTCTTTACTTTAACCTTCTACCCAAGCACTGCCATTCCAATACATATGCTTTTCTTCAAGATGCTTACCATTATCCCATATTGTTTCATACACCATTATTCCATTTCCACTAATTTTTGAACCAGAATGTCCAGTGATTCGGGAATGTTCTATCAACTGACCATTTCTCACTTGATAAACAAAAGTATCACTTGCAGTGAAAGTTGAGCCATAGCACATACGATTGACTACAATTTCCATTTCATCGTCTCCGGTGACATCTCCTAGTTCAGCATTAATATACCAGCCACAAACATCAGATGGTGGAAAATCTTTCTGCAGAATGATTCCATCTGATAAAATAACTCGAATTCGTCCATACTGTTCTTTCACATTATAGACACCTAAAACATCATTAATTACCTCAAGATTGACAATTACAGGTTCCGACGAAGAAGCAGTTTGAGCCATATTTTTTGTCTGAACAACATTATTCACTGTCCATGCACCATTTTCATTGACAAAAAATCCATCTGGCGTTGTTGATGTCGTAAGAAGATAGCCATTACTATCAAAATAATAACATTCAGCCAGACCATCACCATTTGCATCAATCCACTGCCAACCATCATGCATCCAGCTTCCGTCTTCATTTTGATACCACCATCTCCCATCTTGAATATGCCACTGTCCTGCTTGAGCAGTGATATTAGCAGGAATCACAGTCAAAGCTGTAAATGTTAGTGTCGCTAGTATAGAGAATAATCGTTTTTTCATTTGTGTATCCATTCATTTCATTAAAGAAAGCAAATTACTTATATAAAAGAAATCATTATCTTATTATTTCTAAACATTCATACAACTTTTGATATTGCACCAATCCTCCTATGAAAGCCGATTGCTCATATCAGCTTGCATGTCCGATATCCATGATTCAATACAAGAAGGCTTGTTCTGACTAAGGCTTTTATCCAGGACTTTCATAGTAAGTTTCAGCTCTTAATACATAATCGCTTCCCACCTTTCCATACTATACAAGAAACCATTTTACTTGTCTGATTGACATGTAACGCCGGATTGTTTTTCCATCTAAAATAAAGATAACAGTTCAGATTTCATCATTGTTACATGCAAAAGTTTACAAGAACCTGCACACAGTTTTGACCATGCTAAAAGAATCTTCTTCTAACCTTCAGCGCTTCCTGCAACAATAGGATTTTTATTTGTATTTCTTTTTTTCTTATCGTCAACCCCAAAAATGTGCAGATCGATCTGAACTGTTACCAATTATTATTATCAGCACTTTTTACTGCTAAAAACCATTGTATACAGAAATGAGGTTATGATTAAATGAATGTTATGGAACGGATTGATGAATTGTGCAGACAGCGTAATATAAGTAAATACCGCCTATCGCAAATTACTGGAATTTCTCAGTCTGCTTTCTCAAAAATGGCAAGGCAGCAGTCCAGTTTGTCCTTAGAAACACTCCAACGAATTTGTGAGGCATTTGGAATCTCCATGGCCCAGTTCTTTTCCGAGACTGGAGAATATCCCGATTTAACTGCGCAGCAGAAGCAGCTTCTTCATTTTTGGACTTTGCTGGACGGGAAAAAGAGGGATTATGCTCTCTTGATGATTGAAAAAATGATTGATATCTAATAGGTAGACAAAAATAATCGGGAAGGAGTAGCTTCTTCTTAAATCATTCTAATTATCAAATATCCTCATAAAAATATCTTCAGAAGTTTTTATCCTTCCCATCAATTTATGCATATTTCATATGAAATTTGCTACAGTTCATGAGGGCATCTTCTTGTCCGGCTTTGCCGAACAGGAAGCATCGGGCGTTTGCCTGATGTGGAAAAATGGATGAAAACAGTCTTACAAGCAAGCTTGACGCCTGTTTTCATCCATTTTTTCCCGCCCTGTGAACGGTAATTAAAATTCATCTATAAAGAGATAGAGATTTCGAGACTACATTGAATTCCCTCCCAAACTTTGCTATAATATACCCGTGAAGGAGGACTTCTCTATGAATTACGGAAAAAAGGCCACTCAGCAAAGGCTGAAGGAAATGGCTTCTAACAGCCACAGATATACGAGCAGAGTGTTTTTAGGTTTTTTTAAGACATTGCTGCTTATGTGTGTCATGGTCATAGCTGTTGGAGCTAGTGTGGGCATCGGTATGATAAAAGGTATCATAGACAGTGCACCTGAAATCAATATTGACAGTATTGTTCCCCAGGGTTTTGCTACCACTGTGTATGATAGTGCTGGTAATTTGACTGACACTTTGGTGACAGCCGGTTCTAACCGTGACCCCGTTACTTATGAGGAACTTCCCCAAGACCTAATTGATGCTTTTGTCGCTATCGAGGATTCCCGATTCTGGGAACACAATGGCATAGACCCTCGCTCCATTCTACGTGCTGTGAAAGGGGTTCTCACTGGCGACCGTTCTGCAGGAGGTGGAAGTACCCTAACTCAACAGCTCATCAAAAATAATGTGTTTAATGGTGGGCGA
The DNA here is from genome assembly GCA_002358555.1 of Hungatella sp. UBA3402. Classification (GTDB taxonomy): domain Bacteria; phylum Bacillota; class Clostridia; order Lachnospirales; family Lachnospiraceae; genus UBA3402. The sequence goes on from DEPC01000014.1 coordinate 3,331, forward strand.
GAACAAAGCTTTGGCGAACAGTTAGAGCGTAAGTTTCAGGAGCAGTACTTAGCGGTTCAGCTTTCTAAAACCATGAGCAAAGAGCTGGTACTGACCAACTATTTGAATACCATCAATCTGGGAAAGGATTGCCTTGGAGTAAAGGTTGCTGCTAGGCGCTATTTTGACAAGGAAGTTTCTGATTTAACTTTGTCAGAATGTGCAGTTATTGCAGGGATTACCCAGAACCCTTCCAAGTTAAATCCTATCTCTGGTCAGAAAGAGAATGAAGATAAACGAAAAGTAATACTCCAGTATATGTTAGACCAGGGATATATCTCCAAAGAGGAGCAAGAAGAAGCTCTGGCAGATGATGTATATTCCCGAATTCAGACTGTGGACTCTGTTACCAAAGACTCCTCCAGTCCCTACAGCTATTTTACTGATGAACTTGTTGGCCAGGTTATGGATGCTCTGATGGAAAAATTAGGTTATAGCTATAATCAGGCTCATAACCTTCTGTACAGTGGCGGCCTCCAGATTATTACCACTCAGGACCCTGCTTTACAGGCTATTGTAGATGAAGAAGTCAATAATCCAGAAAATTACCCTGTTGTTAAATATTCCATAGAATACCGCCTATCTGTCACTCATGCTGATGAAACTACTACCCACTATTCCCAGGAGCATATAAAAACTTGGCATAGACAGGTTTTAGGAGATACTGGATTTAACGCCCTCTATAGCAGTGAAGAAGAAGCACGAGCTGATGCAGAAAACTATAAAGCCTCCATTCTTCAGGAAGGGGATACGGTTATTGGAGAAAGTATTACTCTGACTCTACAACCTCAGGTATCTTTTGTCCTTATGGACCAAGCTACTGGACAGGTGAAAGCCATCAGCGGCGGCCGTGGACCTAAGACAGCCAGTTTGACCTTAAATCGAGCTACCAATGTGCCTAGACAGCCAGGTTCTACTTTTAAAGTAATTTCTGCTTTTGCTCCTGCCTTGGATACCAGGGGGGCTACCTTGGGAACTGTTTATTATGATTCTCCCTATACAGTGGGAACAAAAACTTTTAGCAACTGGTACAGCAGTGGTTTTCAGGGATACTCCAGTATCCGAGAGGGCATCATCTATTCTATGAATATTGTTGCTGTAAGATGCCTTATGGAAACGGTCTCCCCTCAGCTTGGGATAGAATATGCTCAAAATTTCGGCATCACTACTCTTACTGACACAGACTATAACGCTGCCGCTGCTTTAGGTGGTCTTACAAAGGGTGTTACCAACTTAGAGTTGACTGCTGCCTATGCTTCCATTGCCAATGGTGGTGTCTATACGAAACCAATTTTCTTTACCAAAATCTTGGACCGCAATGGCAAGGAGCTTATCAATATGGAGCCAGAGACTCATCGGGTATTGAAAGATTCTACGGCCTTTCTTCTGACAGATGCTATGGAAGATTCCCTGGAAAGCAGCCGAAAATTTTCAAGGGCAGGCTCTGGACCTTCGTCCACAAGCACAAGAGCTAAAGTATCAGGGATGTCTTGTGCTGGAAAAAGCGGCACAACCACTGCCAACAATGATGTGTGGTTTGTAGGATATACCCCTTACTATACTGCCGGAGTCTGGGCAGGCTTTGACTTAAATCAAAAGCTGAGCTCCAAAAATGGGGAAACCTCATTCCATAAAGATATCTGGCGCAATATCATGACCAGAGTACATGAAGGTTTTTCAGACCCTGGCTTTACAGTTCCAGATAGTGTAGAAAGTGCCCAGATTTGCCGCAAATCAGGCAAACTGGCAGTAGCAGGCGTATGTACAGGAGACCCCAGAGGCAATGCTGTATATACGGAGTATTTTGCCAAGGGCACTGTGCCTACTGATGTGTGTAACAATCATGTAGCAGCAACGGTTTGTGCAGATTCTCACAAGCTGCCTACAGAATTTTGTCCTAACCGGACAACTGGAGTTTTTATGTCCATTCCTGCTGGCGAAACCGCACAAACCGATGATTCCGTTTTTTCCCTTCCTGGTACATGTCCTATTCATACAGCAGCAGCCACTATCATTGCTCCAGAAGAGCCAACAGAGACAGAAACCTCTCCTCAAAGTCCTTCCTATGGGCCTGGTGGATATGGACCTGGATATGTCAGTCCTTCCTCTGGTGTTCCATCTGACTCGCCTAGCTCTTCCTCTCCTGCATCTGGTGCTCTAACACCTGTATCCCCAAATTAGGGGGAAAAACAAAGGGACTGCCACAAAATACAGAAACTCTACCATATATATCCATAATATCTATATATGGTAAAAATCTGTTATTTTGTAGCAGTCCCTAATCATTATGGTGAAAATGTAACCATATCCAAAAGATGTTCCCATTCTTCGGGATAATTCACATAATATTTTGGACATATCTTTCCTGTAACATCGTGATGCCTGATAATATGTTCTCTGTGCAGATGATAGGTATCAGCCAACCAGTTGAGTAAGTTCACCAGACTCTCAAGAGTGGCTTTGGAAAATTTCCCACTACTGTCAGGATGACAGCACTCTATAGAAATAGTATCGCTGTTTCTGTCATTAGAGCAATATGCTATTTCATTTAAAGGTACACATTGAATGACCACTCCATCTATGCCAATAAGAAAATGGCTGCTAATCTTTGTTTCATGGGTTTGAGCCAACTCACCATAATAATTTCTGTTCTGCTCTGCACTAGTTCCTGGATTACCTATGTAATGAACCACAACTCCATTCACTTTTTCCAGTTTTGTCCCTGGTCTGGAATATTCGTTGACTGGTAAAATATCCTGAATAATCCATTCTGGAATTTCCATTTTGGGCTTAGTTTTTGTGTTTTCATTACTACTTACAGAGACAGGAACAATGGAAATACTCTCCTCACTCTCTACACTCTCTTCTAATAACAGAGATTTACTGATTGCAATGCAAATCAACAGCAGCAAAAATAGGCATAAACAAATAGCAATAATTAAAAGCAACTCCCATACAGAATAATCAAATTTCCGGTTCTTATGTAAGGTTTTGCGATAATATTGTTGTTGTAATGCATAATCCAGACCTGCCCTCTTT
>DEPC01000052.1 GCA_002358555.1 Hungatella sp. UBA3402
TCAATCTTTGGTTGTCATGGTACGGGTTGTTGTCTGCTTAGCAGCAACTTCTTTATTTTATCACATTGTTTCTGCTTTGTCAACAACTTTTTTATTTTTTTAATCTTTTCAGATTTACTTCAATCATCTGGAAAAAGCGGAGAAAGAGGGATTTGAACCCTCGCGCCGGTTGCCCGACCTACACCCTTAGCAGGGGCGCCTCTTCGGCCTCTTGAGTATTTCTCCATATATAATTTTTACAACTTTTCCATCTGATTCTTTTGCGCTATAAACAAGCTTTGTTTCAAACGCATTTGCAATTATACAAGAGTTTTAAAGTCTTGTCAACCCATTTTTTACAAATTTTTTAAAATATTTTTGTTAATCTCGTCTTGAATTCTTCCATGTACAAGCTCTGCTATTTCTACAGTCTTTAATCCCATATATTGTTCTGGATAAATTGCTTTTAGAAAATGTACTTGCACAATTTCTTTTTTTACAGACGAGATATCAAAAGGGCGAAAGCTGTTAATCAATGCCACTGGAATAATTGGGCAACCTGCCTTCACAGCGCTTTTAAAGGTTCCTGCCTTAAAATCCAGAATCTCATTTCCTTTGCGGCTTCTGGTTCCCTCTGGAAAAATAACAAAATTTCTTCCTTTTTTTACTTGTGCTGCCATTTCTTTAATAATCTCCATAGAGGAACGAATATCAGAACGGTCCATGGGAATTCCTCCCAAAAGACGAACAACCTGTTTTACCAAAAACCATTCTGCTGCCTCCTTTTTGATTACCACTCCCAAAGGTCTGGGACAGCTCTCTATAAGAGCTAACATATCAAAAAGCCCTTGATGGTTTGGAAATAAAATAAAACCATTTGTTTTTGGAAGATTCTCCACTCCTTGAGCAATTACCTTGACTCGCCCCCTTCTATTAATTCTTCTGAGACGTTTTCTTAAGTAATGATATCGTTCTTCTTCGCTGTATTGTTCTGGATTCTTACCCATTTTATCAATCTGATGAAACCACCACGGCACATGAAGGATATTTGTCAGTACCATTAAAAAAATTCGTTTCATTTTGCCCCCCGTTTTTTATTTTCTGTATTCTAATATTGCAGTTTCATACAAATTATTGCCATGAGAATCAATTACTACTACCACTGGAAATCTTGTTACCTCAAGCAGACGAATCGCCTCTGTGCCAAGGTCTTCATAGGCAATCACCTTGCTGGAAGTAATACATTTTGATAAAATAGCTCCTGCCCCTCCTATGGCAGCAAGATAGACAGCCCCATTTCTCACAATGGCATCCAGAACTTCTTGACTACGTTTTCCTTTTCCAATCATAGCTCCAAGCCCCAAATCCAAAAGAGCAGGAGTATATTTGTCCATCCGGCTTGCTGTAGTAGGCCCTGCTGAGCCAATGGGACGCCCCTCTCTTGCGGGAGATGGCCCCATATAATATAGAACATTCTCTTTCACTGAAAAAGGTAGTGGTTCTCCCCTGTCAAGTGCCTCCTGCATCCGTTTATGGGCAGCATCCCTAGCTGTATAAATGGTTCCAGTCACATAGATATAATCTCCAGCCTTGAGATTTTTTATTTCTTCTCGATTAATTGGTGCATTGATATGTAGTTCCATAATTTTCTCCTTTAAAGCTTGCAATGAACATGGCGGTTTACATGACAACAAATATTAACTGCCACTGGAAGACCTGCAATGTGAGTAGGATAAGTCTCAATATTAACTGCCAAAGCTGTGATGCTTCCTCCTAAACCACCTGGACCAATGCCAAGCTGGTTAATTTTTTCAAGCAGTTCTGCTTCTAATTCTCTTATATAAGGAATCGGAGAAACGGTTTTCAAATCTCTAGTTAGAGCATGTTTTGCCATGAGAGCACATTTTTCAAATGTTCCTCCAATACCTACCCCTACTACCATGGGGGGACAGGCATTCGGACCAGCATCTTTCACTGCTGTCAACACAGCGTCCTTGACTCCCTCTATTCCATCTGCTGGCTTTAGCATAAACACTCGGCTCATATTTTCGCTCCCAAATCCTTTTGGAGCTACTGTAATATCAAATTGGTCGCCTTCTACAATTTCATAATGAATCACTGCTGGCGTATTGTCGTTCGTATTCATTCGTTCTAATGGATCTGCCACTACAGATTTTCTCAAATATCCCTCTGTATATCCCTCTCTTACCCCTTGATTTACTGCCTTTGTCAAAGAACCGCCTTCTATATGAATCTCTTGACCTACCTTTAAAAATACAACTGCCATTCCTGTGTCCTGGCATATAGGTATCATATCTTCTTTGGCAATTTTTAAGTTTTCTTTTAATTGACCTAAAATTTGTCTTCCTAAAGGAGATTCTTCCTTTTTCGTTGCTTCCTCAAAGAGGGATTGCATATCTGGAGATAAACTATGATTAGCTTCTATGCACATTTGTTTAATAGTTCTGGTAATTTCTTCTATTTTTATTGTCCTCAAATTTTTGCCCTCCTGTGCTGGCATTTTAGACTATGTTTGAAAATTGCTTTCTGACAGATGGAATCGTATGACCTAATAACAACTGGTTTTATCATACGAGATTTGGGGAATGAAATCAAGCAGAAAAATTTAGAGATTAATCATAGAAAAGAGAACTGGATTAGAAATATTCCTTTTTTATATAGTATGTTTTTATTGAATCTGTAGCCAATCTAATGCGGTTGTAAGCGCAACCTCGTAATTTTGAATTTTGCTATGGTATTCTTTTTCGGTAATTTCATCTCCATTTTGGAAATAGGTAAATACAGGTTCATCTCCTTCCAAATGACCAATTACAGAAAAAGAATCTACTAATTCGGTTCCAATTCCGTCAGCAGCTATTTTATAAAAATCAACTCTAGATTCTGCAGCACTGCCACTATAAAACACTTCTATAATTCCATTTTCGTAAAGAGAGAAATTTGTTCTGTATCCAAATTCCATTTCTGGGAAAATAGGAACCACATTGGCTCCATCATAACCATATAGGTCATAATTCCAAGGCGAAAACGTAGGGTTTGATTTCGCATTCTCTCCACCTGCGATAATAAGCTCCTTTGTTCCATTTCCGTCTATATCATAAAATGCATAATACACTTCCTGTTTATGAGTACGGATTTCAAGGCCAATATGCTCTCCAAAGCTATTGTCATAAGCATCGGAATCTCGAAGTTCCATATAAAAATCATTCTGAACCATATCACTATATTCTGCTAAAACACGATTATAAATATCTATTTTCTCATTTAACACTTCATGATTATCTGTTACATCACTCTCATTTGTCATATTTTCATTTATCTTTGTTTCTTCCGTTACATCAGGCACTGTCTGTTCTTGTCTGGTTGTATCGATTCCACAACTTACTAATAAAAATGCCACTGATAAAACCATAGCTGTTACCATGAATGTTGTCTTTGGTTTTCTAATTTTCATGATGTTTCACCCTTTCAATGAATTCCTGCTTTATTGAATTGTTGTATTTTATAAATTTATCATAAACATACACATAATTCCATTAAATTTTGTTTAAAATTATATGTCCATTTAATATCAATATATATTGCAGGCAACAAACATATCTTTTATAAGTAAGTATATAGCAGTTTGCAACTTTTTGATTTTTGCCTAACTATCATTGTTAAATTAACTTGTTGTGCTAGTTGAAATTTGTAGGCAGAGGTAACGCATGAAAGAAAGCGGTTCCCGTCCTGTAGCTTCGGAGCCAGTAACACGAAGTCTCCTATAGATGCAGGGCTGTGGGGAATCTGAATTGCTGCGTTACTTCTGCCTACAAATTTTAATTACCACAACAAATAAAGTTAAAAATCATTGACAACACAAAATAGATAAGTAGTTTTAAATATTCTAGAATTCTTCGCCCATAATTGCTTTTACTGCATAACGACCTTGTGTCATAGTACGTCCTACAGCAACCCCTACAAAATATTCTGGGTAATTGCCACTAAAGAAGCTGCCTGAGCAGTCACCGATACAATAAAGACCTTCAATAATCTGATGATTGGTATCATATACCTGACATTTTTTGTTGATGCGCAGACCGTCGCAGGTAGTCAGAAGGCTACCTCCCATATAATATCCATAAAAGGGAGCAGTATCCAAGGCATGCATACGATAAGCTTCTTTTCCAAAATCTTCGTCCACACCCTTTTTGCATAATTCATTGTATCTGGTAACTGTGGCTGTCAGAGTGTCTACTGGCAGTCCCATCTGAGAAGCCAAATCTTCAATTGTATCAGCTTTAAATACTAAACCCGCTTCCACTTGTTTTTCTAAGGAAGGAATAATGCCATTATTGCGAGCATTGTCTACAGAAATCTGAGCGCAGCCATATTGGTCATAATCAATAATATCTTGGGTGATATCAGAATCTAAAATTGCAGCGTAAACTCCATCTGTCTGCAAAGAAGCTGCATAACTTAAAAAATCATAGGGACAGGATTCATTTGCAAACCGATATCCTTCTTTATTTACCTTTAAATGCGGCTGAGTACCTATATTATATTGCCCCATAGTCGCAGGGAATACCAGATTTCCATGGCCATCATCCACATATCCTGCTTTGACACCAGGAGCAACGAGTCCACGGTCAAAAATCATAGGAGCACATTCCGTATCCATCTTGGCTCCTGCCCAAATTCCTGCCCGAATCCCCATACCTGTATCAGGAGCAAAATAGCTGTTGGCAGTAACACATTCTTCAATAATTGGAGCTAGAGCCTTTACCATCTTGGGATTGCCAGGATAACCGCCAGTTGCCAGAATCACATTCTGGGCATTTACCTTGACATAGGCGCCACTCGCATCGCTGAAGATGGCGCCTGTTACCTTACCAGAACCTTCTTGAACAAGACGAACCAATGTCATAGAATAAGTAACTTCATGACCTTTTGACTGAATATATTGTTCCAAAAATGCATTACGGGATTCTGCCTCGGTTCCTTCGGGTAAATCAATGGTATGCCAGATAGATGGAACATAATATTCCATATTATTGCCTCCTACATGAGTTTCAGGAGCAATATGTACAGAAGGAACCATACCCAAACTTTCCAGCCAGGAAACCATCTCAGCGCTGTTGTTCATCCACATTTTAATCACTTCCATATCACATTTATAGGAAGCATAACGAGCGATTTCATTTAACAGACGATCTTTTTGAATGGTCACTCCTGCCTCTTTCATGGCATTCGTATCCACAGCGCCTATCCAATGACGGGTATCGCCCAAAGCTACATTCTGTTCACATACCATAAAGTCCATTCCAGCTTCTGCAGCTGTTGCTGCTGCCATCATGCCTCCATTTCCTGCTCCAATAATAAGAACAGAGGTATCAACAACAGAAGAAATCTTGGAATCATCAATCTCTGGAGCCTCCCCCAGCCAATCATCAGAATCATCATTTCCTTCATTCTCATTGAGAGCTGCTGCTGTTCCTTGAGCTTGGGCAATACAGTTATTGACTGCTTTTTGAATAGCTGGAACAGTAATCGCAGCAGTAGCAGAAGTCACTACATCTACAGACTGGTCCTTCACAATCAAGGCAGCCATTTCCTCTGCTGCTACCACTCCAATAGATGGAGTCTCACCAGAAGCATCAATCACACAATCGGTAATCGAATTCGCATCAAAGGTTACAGTAGTAGTAATGTAGCTAGAGTATCCTTTTACAGTAGCAGAATAGGTTCCAGGAGTATAGAGGCCAGAAGCCTGACTTTCTTCCACAGCAGTAGTTGTAACAGCAGCAGTAGTACTAGGCGCTTGGGTAGTACTTTCTGCAGTATCTCCAGTGCTGGCAGAAGTACTGCATCCAACAATTCCCATAGTAGCCAATCCTAAAGCCCCTGCTGCAGTTCCTTTTAAAAATTCACGACGGGAAATAGATTTGCCCATTATTACTTTCTCCTTTTCGTATATAAATTTTACTATGCTAATTATTCCACAAAATTGCTTGAAAAAGAAGTCTCCATCCTTTATGATACTTATAAGGAAAACCTTATATTAAAGAACATCTCTGATGTTCTTGCGGCGGCGTGTGGGTCAGCTCAATTTTCCTTTTTGAATGCCTGCCATCCGCTAGAGGTATATCTGGTGGGAATTAACCTCCGCCATGAATACAGGCTGCTCACCATCTATAGAGGCAGGAGTCAGCCTTATCTGATATATCATGAGGAAATTCGACATGTACAATAGACAGCTAGATACATTTCTTAAGGTTGCTGAGCTTGGAAGTTTCTCAAAAGCAGCAGAAGCATTGTATATTACCCCCAGTGCTGTAATACAGCAAATCAATAATTTAGAGCAGAGTTTACAGGTGAACCTGTTTATACGCACGAAAAGAGGAACCCATCTTACTCCTGCTGGAGAATATCTCCAACAATCAGGACAAACCTTGATACAACTCAATGAAGATATTCTTCATCATCTTCATATCCTATCTCATGAGAGAAAACCTGAAATCCGTATAGGTACAGACCTTTTAATGAAATGCCGCTTATTTTATGAACTTTGGGTACGATTTTGTGAAGATCATGAAAATTATCAAGCAAAAATTGTAAATATCGATAAAATTATCAAAGATTACAAACAAGTAGATTTTATCGAAGGAATTAAAGATGGCGAACTTTGGCAAAATAATATGGATTTTTTGGAGCTATGTACCGTTCCCATTGCCTGCGCTGTACCAAAAACTCATGAATTAGCTTCCAAAAAACTACTTTCTTTTGAGGATATGCAGGGAAAAACTTTGATAACCATTAGAAAAGGAATGTCAGAAATCTTAGACCAACTGGGAGTAGAAGCTGAAAATCATGGTGTACAAGTTATCCATATACATCACTATGATTTATCTCTTTTCAGTATGTGCATTGTAAATGGATATTTATTGCAGACCCCATTCTGCTGGCAGGATATCCATCCTAATCTGGTGACAATCCCCTGCCTGTGGGAATATTCTCTACCATATGGACTTCATTACCATAAAGAATTGCCAAAACCATCAACGGAATTTCTAGAGTTTGTAAAGGAATTATGTAAAACAGAAAAATTCCGCCTTTATTAAAATTCAAAATTTTAGGTCTATTGATTGGAATAGACATAATGTTAGCTAAAACTAACTGATATTGCTTTCAATTTTAAACAATTACACCTACAATTTCCTCTTGAATATTCTTGTTTTATGGTATAAAATGAATACACATGTATAGAATATAAGGAGGTAATAATTATGGCACGTGTTATTAGTGATGCTTGCGTTGCTTGTGGTACATGCGAGGGCGAATGCCCAGTAGGAGCTATCTCTATGGGAGATGGACAGTATGTAATTGATGCGGATTCCTGCATCGACTGCGGTGCTTGCGAGGGTGCTTGCCCAACCGGAGCTATCAGCGAAGCTTAATAATATCTACCAGATACTTAAAATGCCTCTCCCATATTGGGAGAGGCATTTTTTACTTTATAGGAAATTGCATCCTATAAAGTAAAACCCTCTTGGGGATGCACACTGCGCGCATAAGGAAAATGGCTGCTGGCGCGCTTTGGCGCAAGAGTTCGGCGAACTGGACTCTTTGTTATCCTTTTATATCAGTAATGTTTTATATAAATGGCAATGAATATGCTATTATTTATTTTCTAATAAGGAGAATGTTATGAAAAAACCTTTGATTGGTTTGACCCCAGCCCACAATACAGAAAACCAGGACACATATTTGCGTCCTGGCTATCCTAAAGCTCTATCTGCTGCTGGAGCTATCCCAGTACTTCTTCCTCTGGAAGCAAGCTCTGAGGATTGCCAGCAAATAGCAGAAACTTTTGACGGTTTTCTTTTTACTGGAGGTCCTGACCCTCATCCCTTTCTTTTTGGACAGGAAACTCATGAAAAATGTGGAAATGTTTCCTTAAAGAGAGATCATATGGAACGGGAATTACTTTCTTGTATTATGAAAACTCAAAAACCTATTCTTGGTATCTGCCGAGGTATCCAGATTATCAATGTGGCTCTTGGAGGAACTATTTACCAAGATATTTCCAGTCAATATTCTAGTAAATTTCCTATTGCACACGCTCAGCCTTATGCCTATGATATTCCATGTCATATGGTATCTCTTACTCCTGATACCCTCCTGGCTCATATCTGTGGCAGCTCCTCCCTTCGTGTCAACAGTATGCACCATCAAGCTGTTAAAGACTTAGCTTGCTGTTTAACAGCCTGTGCCACTTCTTCTGATGGTCTAATAGAGGCAGTAGAAATGCCCAACTATCCATGGCTTTTAGCGGTTCAGTGGCATCCAGAGTATCTTTGGGAACATGATTGTGCTGCTGTCAAGCTTTTTAAAAGCTTTGTCCAGGCATGCTAAAACATTTTCTTTCCACTTTTTCCAAATTTTTTCTTTTTAAAAAATGGAATTTTGGTTGCGGCAGCTTCAGCACGGCCTTTTCCGTGCTTCTGATAAGTGCGGATTGTCTCGTCAAGTTGCCTAAACCGTTCCTCCTCCTTTTCATCATTTACCCGCATCAAATATTCGACTTCCTTTATCATCTTGTCTGTTACATCTTCGCTGACTGTGGCACTGACTTCCCGAACAAGTCGGTCCATATTGGCATCCATAGCTTTTCCAATAATATGATTCATAACACTTTGGAGTCTAGCCATTTTCCCAATATCAATCTCTGATACCTCCTCTTTGCGGGAGACAGTATCTAGCTCCTGAAAGCTTGTCTCACCTTGTTTGTGCCTGTAAGGTCTTGAACCTTGTTCTTCCATATGAAGTTCTGGCTGTTCCTTAGAATTTTCCACCAGATGCACTTTTGCTTGTTCTCTGGCTGATTCCTGATTGCGCATTTTTATAGGAACTGCGGAAACCTGAGTTCCCTGCATAATAATTGGTATTTCTGATGCTTCTTCTCCCTGTGCTCTCATAGGAACTCTCGATATCTGAGGACCTTTGATAGTTACCTGAGATTTTGGAATCTCTGCTCCTTGACCTTTCATTGGAGTTCTGGAAGGGTCCGGTGTCTGCATTTTTACTGCTGCTCTGGAGGAAACCGAAGTCTGTAATTTTAAAGGTGTACCTGCTGCCTCCGCAGTCTGCAGCTTGATAGGTTCTCTACTTTCCTTTGCCTGGGGAGTTGTTTTAAGATTCCCTGCAATGGCAGATTCCTTTCCGCCGATTTTGACTGCACTGCGCTGAGATTCTCCAACAGTCACTTCTTTTCTCTGTTCCTGATTTGTCTTTCTAGTTTGTAGATTGACTTCTTTTTCTCGCCTTATCCCCTCCTTTCCTACTCGCTCCCTCACCGGACCTTCATTCCATGCTGCTTTCATGTCTTCCTCCATATAATCTTCGGTGATGGTAGTTTCTTCCACAACACCTGCCATTTTATTTAAGGCACTCTTAATGGCCTTCAACTGGTATCCCTTCTCTTTCAACTCTTTTATCTGGCGAAATAAACGGATATGATATTCCGTATAATAGCGATGCCCCATATCATTTCTTGGGATGTCCAATTCTAGCTCATCCTCCCAGTAACGAAGGACATGGGACTCCACATCAACCTGTTTTGATGCATCTGATATAAGATAATGTACCTCAGCCATAACTTCCTCTCCTTTTGTTTCCATAGATACCTTACAAACATTTCTTAATCCATGCCTTTTAGGCGCAATAACGTATACCTTATTAACATCATATGAGTTGAGAATAAATATTATGCCAACTAATTTAACATAACTTGTTGTGGTAGTTAAAAAAATCAGCCGGAACTTTATTGTCCCGACTGTCTTGTTGCATTTGCAAATTTTGTATATTGTGGCATCCAAACTAAGTTTACTGTGCCAATAGGGCCATTTCGCTGTTTAGCAATGATTACTTCTGCCATATCCTTCATATCAGAATCTTTATTATAGTAATCATCACGGTACAAAAACATCACTACATCTGCATCCTGCTCAATAGCTCCTGATTCTCTTAAATCCGAAAGCATAGGACGATGGTCAGTCCTTGTCTCACAAGCGCGGCTTAACTGAGATAAAGCTACCACAGGGGCCTGCAGCTCCCTTGCTAGAGCCTTTAAAGAACGGGAAATCTCAGAAATCTCCTGTTGGCGGCTATCGCTGCCCTTGCCACTGGCAGTCATCAACTGCAAATAATCAATAATAACCATACTGATTCCATGCTCAAGTTTTGCTTTCCTACACTTGGAGCGAAGTTCTGTAATCGAAATTCCTGGAGTATCATCAATAATTAGTCTGGAACCTCCGATGATTCCCACTCCTTCCACAACTGCATCCCAGTCAGAATCTGTCAGAGTTCCCGTTCTCAATTTCTGGGAATCTACATTAGATTCCATAGAGAGCATACGGTTTACCAACTGTTCCTTGGACATCTCCAAGCTGAATACCATACAGGGAAGACCTCTTCTTACAGTCACATAATCCACCACATTAAGGACAAAAGCCGTCTTTCCCATGGAAGGACGGGCAGCAATTAGGATAAAGTCTGACGGCTGAAATCCAGAAGTTTTATAATCCAAATCAATAAAACCTGTAGGAATTCCTGTAACAGTTTCCTTAGTCTTAGAAGCCTTCTCAATATTCTCCAAAACATTGAGGACAATCTGGCGAATCGGCACAAAATCGCCAGAATGTCGGCTCTGGAGCAAATCGAATATCTTTTTCTCTGTCTCTGCTAGAATTGCCTCTAAGGATTCTCGGCCAAGATAACAGTCATTAGCAATCTCCTCATTGACCTTAATAAGCCTTCTTAAAACAGCCTTTTCTCTGACAATATTGGCATATGACTTTACATTTGCAGAAGTAGGTACTGTGGTGATAATATCTCTGACAAATTCCAGACTGCTTACTTCTGGTGGAACATCTTTTTCCTTCAAACGATTTTGGAGCGTTACCAAATCCACTGGTTTTCCTTCATTAAATAGCTCCACCATAGCTTCAAACATGATGCCATATTGATGCTGGTAAAAGTCTTCTGCTGTCACAATCTCAGAGGACGTGATAATGGCCTCCCGATCCATGAGCATGGAGCCAATCACCGACTGTTCTGCCTCTATACTGTGGGGCAGCACCCGCTTAATTAGGGCCTCCTCCATTATGCCTCCACAACCTTCACGGTCAATTTAGCTGTCACATCTTTGTGAAGTTTTACTGGAACCTCATGAGTCCCAAAGGTTTTCAAAGGTTCTGGAAGCACCAGCTTTTTCTTATCAATCTCAAGACCAAGCTGTTCTTGAATTGCTTTCCCAATCTCCTTACTTGAAACAGAGCCAAAAGCCTTGCCGTTATCTCCTGCCTTAATGGATAATGTCACAGAAGACTTCTCTAGCTTCTCTCCTAACTCCTTTGCTTTGGCCAACTGTTCTGCAGCAATTCTCTCCTGATTTGCCTTCTTAAGCTTTAAGTCGTTGAGATTCTTGGGAGTTGCCTCCACCCCCAACTTCTTAGGGAGAATAAAATTCCTTGCATACCCTTCATTTACCTTGACAACCTCTCCCTTTTTTCCTAATGACTTTACATCTTCTAATAATACAACTTCCATATCAGTTTACTTCTCCTTTCTCTATCATTTCTTGAATGACTTTTTTCACTTTTTCCTTGGCTTCTTCCACAGTAGCTCCTTTAAGCTGCGCTCCTGCAACTGTCCGGTGTCCGCCACCTCCCAGCCTTTCCATCATCACTTGAACATTGACTTCATCAATGGAACGGGCACTTAGATAAATGGTTCCGTTATATTTTGACATGACAACAGAAGCCTTTATCCCTTTAATCTCTAGCAACTCATTGGCAGCCTGAGCTGCCACAATGGTAGGGCTTTTAATTCCTTCAGATGGACAAATACTGATAGCAAATGCCCCTTGATATACATCTGCTTGACGTATTGCTTCTGCCTTGGCTTTATAGTCCTCCATATCATCTCGGAACATTTTGCGAATCCTTGTGATATCTGCTCCATTACGCCGCAGATATGCTGCTGCCTCAAAAGTGCGGACTCCAGCCTGGTTATTAAAATTATTGGTATCAATGACAATTCCCCCATACATGGCATCCGCCTCCTGGGGTTTGATTCGGATATCATCTGCAATATACTGCAGCACCTCTGCCACCATTTCACAGGTAGAAGAAGCATACGGCTCTACATAAGACAGCACTGCATTTGTAACAATCTCGCTGCTCTGTCGATGATGGTCTAATACAACGATTGTCTTGACCAGATGAAGCAATTCTGGAGCTTCGGTAATGCTAGGGCGGTTGACATCAACCACCACCAAAATAGTATTCGCATCCACCATGTCGCAAGCTTTATCACCTGTCAAGAATAAATCATCTGGATAATCGGGATTATTCATAAACCTTTCTATCATAGGACGCACAGTTGTGGTAATATCATTGATGACAATATGCGCCTTTTTATTCAATGCAGTAGCAATACGATAGATTCCTATAGAAGCACCAAAAGAATCTACATCTCCCAATTTATGCCCCATAATCAAAAGTTGGTCCTTTGTCTCCATCAATTCTCTTAAAGCATGAGCTTTCACCCTCGCCTTTACACGGGTAGTTTTCTCCTGCTGCTGGGACTTACCTCCAAAGTATTCAATATTCTCTCTATCTTTAATCACCGCTTGGTCGCCGCCTCGTCCCAGGGCCATATCCATGGCCATGCGAGCCAACTCATAATTCTGATAATAAGTATCGCCATTGATGCCAAGACCAATGCTTAAAGTAACAGACATCTCATTTCCAATATTGACTGCCTTTACTTCCTCTAGGATAGAAAAACGCTGTTGTCTCAACTCTTCCACATACTTGTGCTTAATGGCAAAAAAATATTTGTCCTTTTCCATCTTTTTCACAATGCCACACATGCCTGTGATATATTTGCTAATCTTACGTTCAATCAAGGCCATAAGAAGAGAACGTCTTACCTCTTCTACGCTAGCTAGAGCTTCTTCATAATTATCTAAATAGATAAGTCCTGCCACCATCTTTTGGTCATTGACTTCTTGGCTTAAACGAAGAATCTCTGTCTCATCAAACAGATACACAGTAATCATGGACCTATCTTCCACCAACACTTCCTGTCCTGATTCGGGATTGATATCATCTTTGCCAATTGTTACAAGCTTTAATTCTACCCGATAACAACTCTCGCCAAAAGTACTGTGAATACTGGCATTTTCTTTCAGATTCATAAGGTTCTCTTTGGTGATATCTGGAAACATAGCAGATAATGTCTTAAGTTTTCCCTTTTCTTCCTTTACAATCTGAGTAAACTGGTCATTCATCCATAGAATACGCCCTTCTTCATCGATAATCGCATAGGGTATATCTAATTCATTCAACAGCTTTTTCTGAATCCAGGCATAATCTGCAGAAAACTCAACCATTCCTGCCATAATACTTTTTTTCTTGTAAAGATACAATAAAACTGCAATTATCAGATAAACTACGGTAAAACCGGACATAGCTAAGCCAGCTATTGGGTCTATAGCTCCTATTACCACATTCATCATAATAATTAAAGCGGAAAGTAATAGAGGCCATTGGAGATACACTCCTAATTGTCCTGCTACCTTTTTCTTTTCTTTCATCCCTCTTCTCCTTTCCGCTTATAGCCTGATTTGGGTAATTGCAAAAGTTGTTTAAATTATTTGAAAAATTCTGATAATATTAAGGATTCGCAAATACCTAGCTTGGCAGGCAATCGGGAGATATCTCCCAACTTAAGAACTGCATCTTTTACTATTTTTGGTAAAACACCCCTTATTCTGAGGTATTTGAATTGTGAAAAAACATACATGCCTCCTCATTATATCATAATTCAAGTGAATTTCAAACATTTTCGGCTTCTCTTAAAATGGGATTTTTCTAAAGAATTCTTTCTTTTATAAATTGGAAGTACATAGGTTTTTTATAGTCAAATGTTCTCGTTTTTTGGGGAATAAGTATAAAACCATGAAAATATTCATTTTTGACATGATACATAATATAATAATGAAATCCCTTTAAAATTTCTGTTGCTGATTGAATGGTCTTTTTATCATTTAAAATTACCTTTTTAAAGTTCTTAGGATACACCCTTTTATACCAGCAGATTGTCTCTAATCTACATAGTTCCTTTCCATTACTTTCTTCTAACTCCTTTTTATATCTCTTTATGCGCAAAAGTTTAAAACTACAGGTCGTCTGAAATTCACAATAAGCAGTATTACATATTGTATAGAATCCAGATTTTCTTTTACTTTTTTTGGCTATCGCTTTTATCAATTTAAAAAATCTCCTTTTTTGAAAAATGATTGGGAATTTTATATGTTGTACATTGGTTTGCAAGTTATTGTTAATCCCTCTTTCATGTTAAATTTTGTAATACTTCTATAAATATAAATGTATTATAATGTAAAATTAGATGGGATTATTACAAAATATTATCATTCTACAATATATAGATGTGATACTTCAAATATATATACTCTATATTAATTTGTTGTGTTAGTTAAAATTTGTAAACAGAGGTAACGCAGCAAAAAAGGTTGCCCTCAGTCCTACTATCTTATTTTCATCTCATTCATAGTTACAACCAAAAAAGGCTGTTGCAAAACACAACAAGCCTTTTTCTTTATTATTTTATGTTCTTTTACAACCATCACAACCGATACACTGACTTATAGAACCATTACTCAATCTTTCTATCTAAATCACTGCTTACTATCTGCTATTGCAGATTTTTTGATGCCTGTTCTCCAGCAACTCGTCCAAATGCTACTGATTGGGAATATCCGCCTGATTGCCAGGTTACTTCACCTGATGCATACAAACCCTCTACAGCACTTCCATCTTCGTATAATACCTGTGCATTTTCATTACAGGAAACACCACCTTTGGTCATATGGTTAGCTGCCTCAATACGTACTCCATAATAAGGTCCTTGTGCATCCAACGGACGGCTAGCAGGTTCTTCTAATAATGCATCTGCTTCTTTAGCTTCTGCTGCTGCATTGAAATCAGCAACCGTCTTCTCCAGTCCGGCACTGTCAATTCCCAATGCTTCAGCCAATTCTGCCAAAGTTTCTCCCTGAGCGTAATATCCTAATCCTACATGTTTGCGGATTCTGTAGAAAGAATCATAACCAGTTTTATCTGTGATAGAAAATACTGCTCCATCTGGCTGAGCTTGAATGGTGGTTCCTAAGTTTAAGCCGCCTGCATTTTCAGAGATAAAACGAGCACCATCTTTATTCACAAGAAGGCTTACATCTGCTCCGCCTGTTAAATCTCTGCGAGGAACGATAATGTTAGGGAATACTCTTACATTTTCCATCTGTTCCATCTTAAAGCCATTATCCACAAATACCTTTACAAAGTCTCCGGTAGTACCCATCTGATTGGAAGTATTTAGTACCTCATAACCTGGTGCATACTCAGCCAATAGCTCCTTACTGCTGCAGAATCCGCCTGTGGCAACAATGGTAAACTGAGCCTTGATAGAATAGCTTTCTTTGTTATTATTTTCTACTTTGACACCCATGCAGCGTCCGTCTTCCATAATTAAGTCTACGCCCTTAGTGCCTGTGCGAATCTCAATCCCCAGTTCTTTGGCACATTCTTCCATACCAGCCTGAATTACTTCACCAGCGTACTGGTCTTCTTTTGCCATATGGTTCATAGCACCATAGTTGTAATCCAAATTCACACCCATGTCACGGAGCCATGCATCCAAAACATTTTCCTGTTCTGCCCACACCTTTACACGCTCTGGAGTATCTCCTGCCGTAGATTTTGCTTCTATAAAATTCTCTACCTGGTTTACGGTCCATTTCTCATTGCCTGCAGCTTTCTGAGCCTCGGAGTTAATCAGGTCATAAAAATTCATGTCAAATTTGCCGTTGCCGCTTAAAATATCCATCTTCTCAACAACAAGCACGTTGGCATCTTTGTTGGTCTGTTTTGCTGTAATAGCTGCTGCAAGTCCAGATGGCCCTCCACCTACTACCACAATATCTGCAGTCACATCATCTAAGGTTTTTGCCTCTTTTTGGGGTCCTGTAGTTGCCATGGTGATGCTCTCCACTTCCAATCCTGCCTGAGTCATAGCATCAGCAACTGCTGCCTTTACCGCATAGGAGGAAAATGTAGCTGCAGTTACACTATCTACTACTGGACTGTTAGCTTCTAAAATGCGCTCTCGGATAATAGGAAATGCACGGTCCATGACTACATTTGTCTCATGATGGTCGCCTAATTCTAATTCTTTGATAGTGTCGCCTTCAATGGTTACTTTTAAGTTCAATTCGCCACCATATCCGCCTCCCTTTGCATCATAAGTAACCGGTCCCGCTGCCTCTGTAGGAGCTTCTGTGGTTTCTGGCTCAGTTGGAACTGCTGTAGTAGTTTCTACTGGGGCTGCTGTGGTACTTTCGGGAGCTTGCGTGGTTTCCGTGGTCCCAGAACCAGAACATGCTGCCAAGCTCAAGGCTGTCGCCGATGCCATCATTACTTTCAATAATTTTGACTTTCTCATAATATCCCTCCACATTTTTTCAGGTTCTCAATGATGTCTTTTGGAACTTGTCACGAAACAGTCCTAAATTTAAACAAATCAAAGGATATTTTGTGATAGTTCCTTACCTGTATCTAACATTATACTTCTTGAAGGAATTTTGTCAATATTTTATCATTCTTCTTATTCTTTCAGTATATAATTCAGCATATTATACAATTTGCAAACCTTTGCATTAGGCAAAATATAAATTATAAATCCCCTTTTAAGAAAAGTGTTACCAAATTATAACTTTGGCAGTTTCCATAAAAGCAGGTTGATACAGTAACAGCCTTGTGCTATAATCAGCTTGACAAAATTCTGGAATTTGTGGAGGTAAGTAAAATGGCTAAGAATGAAAGATTTGAGAAAATTTATTCACAAGGAGCAGTGAATATCATGGAAATTTGGATAGATAAAGAGACTGGTGTGAATTATGTATTTCATGCAAGTGGCTATTCTGGAGGAATGACACCGTTGTTAGATAAAGATGGAAAGCCAATTATTTCGCCAATTGTAAATTAGGTAAATTCCAGTTTATTGGGTCGCCATGTATCAGAGATGGATACTTATTTTGGATATGTTGGCGAATAATTATATAAAATTGCATCTTGCAAGACTAACCTGAAGAGGGCGTTATAAAACTATTTAAATATATGATTTATATGGCTTTTATTTCTGTTTCACTTATCATAGTAGTATATTTGCAGAATACGAACTCTGAAATAGATAATTGCATTGGGTTAGGTACTAAACTGCAATTATAGATTATAACTAACAAAACATATATGATTTTTTTCTGGGCTATTTTACGACTATAGGTAAAAAATATAGAATTATTATAATGACTAATTGAATCAATATCAAATATAAAGTCTCTTTTTTGATATAGAAAATATGACCTTTTGAGTCGTATAGAGAAAATATATAGAACCAATTTGGGGCTTATAAAACTGCCAATTTTATTTAACTTGTTGTATTAAGGGATGCTAACAGAAATAACACTACGAACATCATTACCATTTTACCTGAGATTTCAAAATCTGTAGGTAACTTCTTTTGGTACGTTACTTCTGCTTGCAACCTTTCATTAACACAACAAGTTATCTTAAAATTTTAGTATACTTATTTCTTGCAAATTAAAAAATCAAGAATTAACCAAATTAATCTGCATATTCACTGGCATGGATTCCTGCCAGGCGGCCTGAAGTATAGGCAAATCCCAGAGTTCCCCCTTCAAAGTCTACATAAGCTTTCCCATACATTCCGCCGGCATCAGCCCCTGCTGCATATAAGCCTTCAATCACTTGGAAATCTTTGTCTAAAACCTCCATATTTTCATTGATTCGGATACCTCCAAGGGTGCTTAAATTACGTGCACAAAATTTGATGGCATAGTATGGCCCTTCTTTAATTTCAACCAACCGGCTCGTATCAGCAAAAAACTGCTCATCTTTTCCTGATGCAATGGCTCCATTATACTGGTCTACAGAAGCTTTTAAGACTTCTGGTTTCATGCCAAGTTCGCCCGCCAATTCTTCAATCGTATCGGCTTTGAAAACAACTCCTGAATCCAGTACAGCGTCAAACATTGGTCTAAAATCAGTTGGTGTATGTTGTGCAGCATAATAGGCATCAGTGCTGTTTGGTTCATTAAATTCCATATAAAACTGTTCATCACCAATCCATTTTGCATATTGGTCTTCAATGACAGAAACTCCCTTCTCTGCTACAGCCTGAAGCACAGAATCATCTAGAATAACATATTCAATCTGTCCTGGCTGCATGGCAAGTTCTGCTCCATGAATAGCGAAAAGACTCACATTTGTTTCGTCAGAAAAACGCTGTCCCAGGGCATTGACACGAAGGTTCGGGAACATAGTCCAATCAGTCAAAGAAAACCAGTCGTCTCCCAACACTCCTGCCAACGCTCCAATTTCCTCTCCTTTAAATGTCTCCCAGAAATAATGTGTTACTTCTGTGCCATATTTATCTGCTCCAGCCTTCCAAGCCATCTGAATGCCGTCTCCTGTATTCTGAAGCACTTCACCCATAGTATAGCTCTCGCCAATATATTGCTTTAACATCTCCTCATTGCCGCCAAAACCACCTGTAGCAATAATTACTGACTTGGCCTTAATCCTCAGCTCGGAACCGTCTTCCTTCTGAGCTATAACTCCTGTAACAGTTCCATTTTCTACAATCAAGTCTGTTGCTGGAGTAGACCACCTTACTTCTCCGCCGCTTTCTTCAAAAACACCTACAAGCTTAGTAATTGCCACAGTTCCTCCTTCTGCATAGCCATGAAGAGTTGCAGGCATCCCAATATGATTGTAAGAGCTTCCTGAACCTGCATCAACTAGATTTAACTGCATTCCATTTTCCATTAACCAATCTACGGTAGTACCAGATTCATCAATAATTCTTCGCACAAGAATGGAGTTCATATATCCTTCTGAAGCATTCATATATTGCTCATACAGCCAGCCTTTATCTACCTCTTGTCCAGATTCTTTTTGCAGTTTGCTGTCTGCCGCAAACATTCCTCCTGCCAATGTCCCAGCCCCCATAGGTTGAGGAGTCTTTTCTAAGAGAATGACTTTTTTGTTATTTTGTAACGCTGACAAAGCTGCTGCAGAACCAGCGGCTCCTGCACCAATCACCACAACATCAGCATCTGCTTCTTCCACTTCTTTATTTCCCTTATTTACAGCCTGCTTAATTGACAATGCATCTACATCGCCACCTGCCTGCTTGATACAGTCTGCCACTGCCTCCAAAATCGCATTACTGGTTATTGTTGCACCACTTACTGTATCAACTCCAAGTCTCTGCTGCTCTACAATTCTTTGCGGAATTTTTTCGAGAGCAGGGTCCGCAATTCCCTCTGTTTCTGTATGTTCTGTTATCTCCACATTAATAATTTTGCTGCTGTCCAACTCCACTTTTACTTCCACAATGCCATTGCGCCCATTACCAGTTCCTGTATAAGTGCCAGCTGTGAACATTCCCTCTGCCTGTGTTTCACTGGCAGTTGTTGTTTCTACTGTACTGGCTTCTGGGCTGATAGTTGTTGTTTCATTGCTGACAGCACTGGAAGTTTCTGCTACGGTTTCTCCTCCGTTTCCAGTACAGCCAATCATAGATGCTGGAAGAGATAAGCATAAAGTAAATGCCAGCATGTTTTTCGTAATTTTTCTCATTGGTTTCTTTCCCCCTTTTTGTTGTAGAGCATTCACGGAAATACTTTGAATATGCCTAAAAACTGCCTTCTGGTAAATGGAATACAACGGCAAAAATGAATATAAATGGCAAGCTCTAGTTTTCCATAATTCCTCCCTATTTGTGATATCAGTATAGCATACTAGAAAAAAAGAAATCTGTCTGAATGAAAAAATGAATTTCTCATTCAGACAGATTGCCTTTTTTTAAATTTTTATGTCTTTGTTGTAGAACTTTTTGATAGAGCCTCTCTCCTAAACTATGCAAAAGAAATGTAAACAGCAGCATATCATTTTCTGACATATCCCCCTCAAAACAGATACAATAATCTGCCTGAGATAAAAGGGGGGAAATGGGCAATGAGGAGATTACTGCCACTGGAATTTGGTTCTTTTTTGCCTTTTCTAGTGCTTCCTGATAAAATGGGGCCTCCTCGATTGTGTTATGTATTATAAAGACAAGGGCATTTCCAGTACTTGCCACAATCTCGTCAATCTGATATTGAGGATTTAAAAATGCGGAGGTCTTTTTTCCAAGGAGCGTCAATTCAACCTGCAATCTCCAAATTATAGAAGGCATAGGAATCCCTACAAAAATAATTTGCTCTACCTGCAAAATAGCAGCTTCTATCTCAGCTAGGCTTTGTTCCTCTATAGTGGAAACTAACTTCTGAATGGAATGACATAGATAATCACCTTGTCTTTTTAAGTTGTCTAGACCATATGCTTCCTTTGGAAAATATCTACCATTTCCAGTATAACCCTCTAAAAAGATTTGTTGCAATCTTTTCATCTCTTTATGACTATCATAACACATTATTTTGATAAAACGATACAAAGTGGAGGAAGAAATAAACATATAGTCTGCTAACTCCTGTGCCCCCATATCTCGAATTAAATCAAAATCTTGTATCATTTTTCCTGCTATCTCATAATAAATATCATCATGACTATAGGTATTATAAAATTCTAACAGACAGAGAAGGTCAATCATAGTATTTCCTCATTTATATTTATCTATCAAAGCTACAATGTATAGTAATAATTCTTAATCCTTTTCACGCCTTACTACGAAAATAATCTTTCACAATTTGTTATTATACTATTAAGATTATAGCATATGAAAAAATATTGTACAATGAAAATACTATCTTTAAGAAGTCTTCAATTCACCTATTGACAAAGTAGGTAATATATCTTATAATTCAACCAATTAGTACAGTAGGTAATTAAAAAACTTTCATAATAAAAGGGGAAATTAACTATGTCTGATTACAAATTTGAAACCTTACAGCTCCATGCAGGACAGGAAACTCCTGATTCTGCTACGGATTCCAGAGCTGTACCCATTTATGCTACAACATCCTATGTATTTCACGACTGTGCCGATGCCGCCGCACGATTTGATTTAACAACTCCAGGCAATATCTATGGTCGCCTCACCAATTCTACCCAGGAAGCTTTCGAGAAACGGATTGCTGCTTTGGAGGGAGGAGTTGCCGCCCTTGCTCTGGCTTCTGGAGCTGCTGCTATTTCCTATGTGATTCAGGCTCTTGCCCAAAATGGCGGGCATATCATAGCCCAGAAAACCATTTACGGCGGCAGCTACAATCTCCTTGCCCACACTCTCCCCAATTTTGGTATCACAGCTACCTTTGTCAATATTCATGATTTAGCTCAGACAGAAGCCGCAATCCAGGAAAATACCAGAGCACTCTATATCGAGACATTAGGCAATCCTAACAGTGATATTCCAGATATGGATGCCTTAGCCAAGCTGGCTCATAGATATGGATTACCCCTGGTAGTTGACAATACCTTTGGCACTCCCTATCTTATCCGCCCCATTGAGCATGGAGCAGATATTGTGGTACATTCTGCCACCAAATTCATCGGAGGACATGGAACGACATTGGGCGGAGTTATCGTAGACTCCGGCAAATTTGACTGGGCCTTATCTGGAAACTATCCGGCCATTGCTTCCCCTAATCCCAGTTATCATGGAATTTCCTTTGTAAAAGCAGCAGGAAAGGCAGCATTTGTCACCTATATCCGTGCAATTCTGCTCAGAGACACAGGAGCTGTGATTTCTCCCTTTGCAGCATTTTTGCTCTTGCAGGGAACGGAAACTTTATCTTTACGATTGGAACGCCATGCAGAAAATACAAAAAAGGTAGTAGAATTTTTGTCTGGTCATCCTCTGGTGGAACGTGTAAATCACCCTTCTCTTCCAGACCATCCTGATTATGAATTGTATCAAACATATTTCCCGAATGGGGGAGGCTCTATTTTTACCTTTGAAATCAAAGGCAACATTGCCGAAGCTCATAGATTCATTGACCATTTGAAATTATTTTCTCTTCTTGCCAATGTTGCTGATGTAAAGAGCCTAGTGATTCACCCCGCAACCACAACTCACAGTCAGCTTACAGAAAAGGAGCTGCTTGAGCAAGGAATCAAGCCCAATACAATCCGTCTTTCCATTGGAACAGAACATATTGATGATATTATCGCAGATTTGGAACGTGGATTTAATGCTATCAACTAGGAGGAAACCACAATGTCTAAAATTTTTACGTCGGTTGACCAGTTAATTGGAAAAACTCCTCTATTGGAGCTTACTCATATAGAAAAAAAGTTAGGCTTAAAGGCTAAAATTCTTGCCAAACTGGAATATTTCAACCCTGCTGGTTCTGTCAAAGACCGTGTTGCAAAGGCTATGATTGACGATGCCCAGGCAAGCGGGAAACTAAAACCAAACTCTGTAATTATTGAGCCTACCTCTGGAAATACTGGCATTGGTCTGGCTGCTGTGGCTGTGGCAAGAGGTTATCGCATTATCATTGTTATGCCAGAAACCATGTCCATGGAGCGCCGCCAACTGATGAAGGCTTATGGAGCAGAACTGGTTCTGACAGATGGTCAAAAGGGAATGACAGGTGCCATTGAAAAGGCAGAAGAACTGGCCGCCCAAATTCCAGACAGTTTTATTCCAGGACAATTTGTAAATCCTGCAAATCCCAAAGCCCACAGAGAAACCACAGGACCTGAGATTTATGAGGATACCCAGGGCAAAGTTGATATTTTTGTGGCTGGAGTCGGAACAGGAGGAACCATTACAGGAACAGGAGAATATTTGAAAGAAAAGAAACCTTCTGTAAAGGTTGTAGCAGTAGAACCCGCAAGTTCTGCAGTTCTCTCTGGAAAAACTTCTGGCCCTCATAAGATTCAGGGAATCGGAGCAGGGTTTGTCCCAGAAGTGTTAAATAAAGATATCTATGATGAGATTATCGCAGTTTCTGATGAAGATTCTTTTACCACAGGAAAACTGATTGGACAAAGCGAAGGGGTACTGGTTGGTATCTCCTCTGGTGCAGCGGCATGGGCTGCTATTCAGCTTGCCAAGCGGCCTGAAAATGAGGGAAAAACCATTGTTGTCCTGTTGCCAGATACTGGCGACCGCTATCTGTCTACTCCGCTTTTTGCTGACTAGACAGAACAAAACAGAATTTAGACTTTTTGTTGATTTTAAAGTATCTTATATAATCTTGTGCAAAATTATGCACTACTTAAACAGAAGAAAATACAGTTTTAGTTTCTTGCTCATTTTTATAAAGTGAGAAACTAAAAAGCAATCAAACGAAAAAGGCAGGAATTTGATGATGATTTCCACGAGAGGAAGATACGCCCTTCGGGTAATGATAGACCTTGCAGAACATACAGACCAAGGATTTGTCCCTATGAAAGAAGTTGCAAACCGTCAGGGAATTTCATTAAAATACCTAGAGCGAATTATGCCTGCTCTATCTAAAAACAAGCTTGTAGAGGGAGTTCAGGGCAAGGGTGGCGGATACCGCTTGAGCAGACCTCCAGGGGCTTATACTGTCGGTGAAATTCTTCGCCTGGCAGAAGGGAACCTTGCCCCAGTAGCTTGTCTGGAATGTGGGGCAAATCCTTGTGCTCGGAGTAAAGATTGCAAAACTCTCCCTATGTGGAAAGAATTTTATTCTATGACAAATGAATATTTTGACCGTATTACCATTACGGATTTGATGGAAAATGATAGATAAAAAAACTTGAAAAATAATCTTCCTTGCCATAAGCAATATGGCATCAAAACTCACAAAATCTAAACAGAATTTGTTATATAACATACTAAATAGACCTCGAAGAAATTGCATATTAAAAATGCGGTATCCCGTCTATAGGTCATACCGCATTTTCTAAATTCTTTATTCTTTTTTGCTCTTATTCCATAGTATATGGCAGCAAAGCTACGTGACGTGCTCTCTTGATTGCAACGGTCAATGCCCTCTGATGCTTTGCGCAATTTCCGGTAATTCTTCTTGGAAGAATTTTTCCTCTTTCAGACACATATCTCTTTAACTTATTGGTATCCTTGTAATCAATATCGCCATTCTTCTCGCCACAAAATACACATACTTTTTTTCTTCTGCGTATGCCGCCGGTTCTTCTTACTTTTGCGCCGTCTGCTTTATCATTTCTATTGAATGCCATGAGCTTGTACCTCCTTAATTATTAGTTATCCACTGTCACAGAGGATAGCTTATGTGCACATCTGTGCATATTCCTGATTATTTCATTTAACTGCTTGGCTGTATCCTAGATATCTGCTGGATAAACTTAGAACCAAATTTCGCTATTTTATACAAAAATCGGACTTAAACTCTTAATAGCTCTTCTGTCAATTCTCTCTAGTTGAATGGAAGCCCTTCGTCCTCAACACCGTCTGGAATATTCATGAATCCATCGCCAATCGCACTGCTGGGTTCTGGTCTGGATGCTGGCTGATAGCTGTTGCCATTGCTTCCATATCCACTCTGGCCTGTACCAGATGCATTCTTGCTGTCTGCGAACTCCTGCTCATCTATAATAACTTCTGTCGTATATACCTTCTGTCCATCTCGATTGGTGTAGCTGCCAGTCTGGATACGACCAGATATCAGAACCCTCATACCCTGACGGAAATATTTTTCTGCAAATTCTCCAGCTCTGTCAAATGCAACACAGTTGATAAAATCTGCAGTTTGTTCATTGTTATCCTGATTTCTGCGTCCTCTTCTATCCACTGCAAGAGTATATCTTGCAATCGCCATAGAACGTTCGCCTTGGGAATATCTAACTTCTGGGTCTCTGGTCAGCCTGCCCATTAAGATTACTTTATTCATACGATCACTCTTTCTCTATCGATTACGCTTCCTGTTTTACACACAAATATCTGATAACTGGCTCCATAATACGAATATGTGCTTCCACTTCGTTAGGGCATACACTATCAGACTCGAACTGGATAAAGTAGTAGAAGCCTTCCTTCATCTTCTGAATCTCGTAAGCTAATCTTTTCTTACCCCATTCATCAACATTGGTCACTGTACCGCCAAATCGGGTAATATATCCATTTACCTTCTCAATGGCTGCGGCTCTCTCTTCATCTTCGAGTTTTGCGCTAAGAACAACAGCTAATTCATATTTGTTCATAGTTTTTTACCTCCTTTTGGTCTCTGGCCCCCGCTTTCAGCTTCGGGAGCAAGGATTAATGTGTCACGAAATAGTATTTTAACAGATATTTCTTGAAAAAGCAAGTAGTTTCTTACTTGACTTTGCTATAAAAACAAGATAGAATGGTCGGCAGAAAGGCAGGTGTTTCTCTATGCAAATTTCAAGCAGATTTACATTAGCTATTCATATTTTTGCTTGTATTGATACTTTCAAAGATGAATATAAAGTAACCAGCGATTTTTTAGCAGGCAGCACAAATGTCAATCCAGTAGTTATCCGAAAAATACTTGGACAGCTAAAGGCAGCAGGTCTTGTGGAAGTGACTAGAGGTTCTGGAGGTACTTCTATTGCAAAGCCCTTGGATAAGATTTCACTTCTTGATATTTATCGTGCTGTTGAATGTATTGAGAACGGAGAGCTGTTTCATTTTCATGAAAATCCAAACATTTCCTGTCCTGTGGGCCGCAATATCCATCGAATTCTGGACGATAAATTGATGCAAGTTCAGAAGGCCATGGAAGATGAGCTTTCCTCTATTATGTTACAAGAAATACTGAATGATACAAAAAGATATATCAATGAACACTAAACATTGAGGCTTTTGAAGAAATTTTCAAGAGTCTCAAATTTTTTTAATTTTGTTGTAACTATTGATATTACATTTGTTTTGTGATATATTTTTGTTGTAATTAAAGCTATTATATCAAAGAAATTTCTTTCCATATAAAATGAATATTTAGAGGATACTGTTAAAAAGATGATGTAGCACAAGGATATGTGCTGGACGAAAGAAGAGTCCCCTATGTGCCAGAATATAATTTTATCTATATGCTTCTGTTCTTCAGCCATTAACCTACCAGATGATTCAGTACTCCTGCAATTTCGCTGAGCAATCCTTCTATGAATACAAAGAAGATAGCCTGGTCATCTAAAAATCCCATTTTTTTGTTGTAGGAAATTTGAGGAAGACAGATAAAATAGTCACATAGTTTTTTCAAAGGGGTTGAGGTATTCATGGTAAAAAGTATCACAGATGCCCCGTTCTTTTTTAACCGCTGTACAATCTCTTTATAATTTGCAGTACTGATGGAAAAAATGACGCACACATCTCCTGGGCCGAAGATTTCCATATAATCCATCATAATTACACGGTCTGTAACAAGATAATTTGCCACCCCTAGTTTTGAGAGACGGTAGGAGAATTGAGAAGCAGAAAATCCGGTTCTGTTAATCCCCATAATAGCTAATCTCTGAGTTTTACAGATTAAAGAAACAATATTTCTGACTGCCTCAATATCTGTTTCGGCTGCCATCTGATTCAGATAGTTTACATACTGAGCGACAATGGCTGATAAAGAAGATTTAGAATCCTGATTTTCAGCATTCACTGCATAATGGGTATCTGATAAAGCGGCTCTGGACAAAGAAAACTTAAACTCTGAAAATCCCTGATAGCCCAATTTCTGGCAAAGCCGAATAACTGCTGTGTTTGAAGATTTTGATTCCTTGGCTACCTGAGTTAGAGAATAGCGGATAATCGTCATTGGGTTTGCTAAAATGTATTCTGCAATAATTTTTTCTGCCTTGGTCAAAGTCGGCAGTTCCTTTTCTAATAATTCCAGTGGGTTCATAATTGAATGTTTAGACCCTATAAAAGAAACGCCAGGAGCTCAAGAATACTCTCTGACTCCTAAACGATATGAAGTATTTCTAAAAAGCCTGTTTGATGCATGGTATCTAGATGTGAAAGCTGGCAAGCCGGTTTATAACCGATATTTTGACAATCTGCTCATGATTTTAGACAGACAGATTCCCGAAAGCTGCAATATGAGAGGAATCTGCGCAAATCAGTGGGTGATAGAAGCAGACGGAAGCACCTATCCATGTGACTTTTATGCCCTTGACCAATGGCTGTTAGGCAATATCAGAGAAGACAGTTTTGAGAAAATGGATTTGCAGCGAGAACAATCGGGATTTATCCAGTTCTCCCAGCAGGTTCATAGAGACTGCTGGTCATGTTCATGGCTTCCCCTATGCCGAGGCGGCTGCCGGAGAAACCGCGAGCCAGTGACCTGCAACAGCACTGAAAAGAATTATTTCTGCAGCGCCTATCAGGGCTTTTTTGAATATGCCTATCCAAGACTGCAGGAAGTATATCAGAATCTTAAAATACATTCCGATTTTAGCAATTTTCAATAGTTTATATTGATATTTCCCCTAAAATATGGTTTAATATTATAGGGATTGTTAATCAATAATCCAAATATCAAACCAGAAGCTCTAAAAAGCTTTTCTGGCTAAAAAAGGGAGGACAATATGAAACGTAAACTTTTATTATCCACAGTATGCGTTGCAACTGCTGTGTCCATGGCTGCCTGCTCTGGCAATTCTTCTACCTCAGCTACCACTGCAGCACCGGAGACAACAACTCAGGCGCCAGAAACAACTCAAGCAACTCAGCCAGAAACCACACAGGCAACTGCAGAAGCACAGTATACGGCTGGCACTTATTCTGCTTCTGAGCAGGGATTTGGGGGACCAGTTACAGTAACTATTACTGTAACTGACACGGAAATTACAGATGTAACGATTGAAGGTGAAGGTGAAACCCCGACTGTTGGCGGCGCCGCTTTTGACACCTTAAAACAGGCAATCTTAGATACTCAGTCAGCAGAGATTGATGCTGTGGCTGGAGCTACCATCACTTCCGATGCAGTTAAAAAAGCTGCTGCCAGCGCACTTGCACAGGCCAAAGGGGAAGCCGTTGCATCCGCTGACTTAGCATTTACCGCTGGAACTTACACTGGTACAGGCGATGGCTACAATGGTCCTGTTGAAGTCAGTGTAACCTTTGATGAAAAATCAGTGACTGCCATTGAAGTTACCTCCAGCAAGGAGACAGAACATGTAGGAGATATTGCTTTTGATATCCTAATTCCACAGATGATTGAAGCAAATGGAACTGGAGTTGATGGGGTTTCTGGTGCTACTTTCTCTACTCGTGCTCTGAAGGCTGCTGTCAATGCTGCTGCCGAGGAGGCTGGTGTTACCAATGCTTCTCAATTTGCTGCCAATACTGTTGAAGTGAAAGCCCAAGACCCAATTGAAGATACTTGGGATGTAGTTATTGTAGGTGGCGGCGGAGCTGGTATCACTGCTGCTGCACAGGCTGCACAGGACGGTAATACGGTACTTTTAATTGAGAAAAATGCTGAAATCGGCGGCAATACTCTGGTATCTGGCGGACAGTATCAGAGCGTAATGCCTTATCTTGTATGGGACGAAAAAGACCCTGATGCTACCACTGGTGTAGGATTTGATGGCAATACTTACAATAAAGTAAAATCTGTCAATGGCTGTATCAACGAGCTAAAGATGATTTATGAGTGGTCTGAGGAAGAATTTGATGCAAATTACTATAAGGACCATGAATATGTAGCCGGTGATGCTGCTGAGCTTTCCAAGCATGGCGTCCATGCAGACTATCTGCCCACACTTCAGGCTTTAAAGAAAGAGATTAAGGCGTACCTTGACTGGGCACAGCCGAAACTGGATTCTGGTGTTGCTGAATCTGAATTGACTCTGTTCTCTACCTTAAATTTACATATTTTCCAGACCTATTATGGCGGTCTGCGTCAAAGTGCTGATGGTTCTGAGTGGATATACGGCAATGTAGATTTGGTAAAACAGTTCATCGAGGATGGCCAGGAAATTAAACCATGGCTGGAATCTATGGGTTCTACCTTTGTTGAGGATACTCAGCCCACTCTGATTGGTGCTTTGTGGTACAGAGAAAATGAATTTATTGGTGCAAATGTCGATGCAGATGGCGATGGAACACCTGAAGAATACAAAGGACGTTGGGGAAGCTATTTTATGGCTCCTATGACCACCTTCCTTGACAGCAATGACAAAAACCAGATTATGACCAGAACCACAGCAGAGGAATTGATTGTTGAGGATGGCCGCGTAACTGGTGTAAAGGCAACTATGTATGATGGCACATCTGTTACTGCAAAAGCAGCAAAAGGTGTTATCCTTGCAACTGGCGGCTATGCAGCTAATATTGAGAAGGTAGTTGATACTAACAAATACTGGTCTTCCGAATATTTATCTACTGCTACCAAGACAACCAACCGCAATTCCCTGACAGGAAGCGGCATTGAGATGGCTCAAAAGGCTGGAGCTGCTGTGACAGGTGAGGGCTGGACTCAGCTTATGCCAATCAGTTGGGTTGACAATGGAAACTTAGCATTTGGCGGCGGCAACTATGCAGTATATATCAATCCAACCACTGGCAAGAGATTTGTGGACGAAGGTTCCGAACGTGACGTTCTTTCCCTTGCAGAGTTCAAGAACGGAATTGAAGTAAATGGAACCAAGGGTGTATTTATGGAGATTTACAATGCATCCGAACCGATTCCAGGCCCAATCCAACTTGGCGAAGGTGATTTTGAGGGCAGATATTACAGAAGAAAAGCAAATGAAGAAGAGTTGAAGGCATTGTTTTCAGAAATCGGAGTAACCGCTGATGCCAAGACAGTTCTTGAAACTATTGAGAAATATGACATGGCTGTTATGGGACAGGGCGAATTTGAAGATGTAGGCAAAGCAATCGCTTCCAGAACCATTGGCGATGTTGAGAAGAATTCTGATGGAACCTATAATGTAGATTCTTACAAGCTGGAAGATACAGCTCTGACAATCCGTTTAATGGCTCCTTCTACTCATCACACTATGGGCGGCCTTGTTGTTGACATCAACCGTCATGTATTGGATGCAGACGGAAAGGCAATCGAAGGATTATATGCAGCAGGAGAAGTTACAGGTGGAATCCATGGCAGCAATCGGCTTGGCGGCAACGCAATCACAGAAATTATTGTATCTGGACGTACTGCTGCCAAGGCAGTTACGGCTGATAACCAGTAAATGATATTGGAATCCCATTTGATTCCAAATTTACAGTTGAGCAGAGAAAAATAATCCCTTACTCATATGTTGAATGTAGATTTTTCATCTATAGGCAATCGAGTAGGGAGGAGCCGTCTTTCCCTACTCGCGCGACCCGTGCGCCGCGCTAGTGGCATATTTCCTCTGCATCGGTCTGTACATAAAAATGGAGCAGCTACACTTTTTAGTGCAGTGGCTCCATTCTTTTCTTATATTTTTCTGCTTTCTCAACAAATGCTTTTGCAAATATTGGATTTGATGGATAATATAGATGAGGAAATCCTATCCAGCAATTCTCACTCTCTATGATACAAAAATACTGGTTTCCTGTCGCTGGCTTGATTGCTATTGTGTCATTTCCGTTATTGGTACTATCATAATAATGAAACTCATGTCCTTTAATTCTTTCCCCTTTTGGCAAAAAACAGCTTTTCTTTTCTTCAATCTCTATATAACCAAAACGCACCAGTTTTCCAGTATCATAACAAGTTGACGGAATAATCCCTGCCATATCATAACAGATTCCATTCTTATCTATTATGGCAGAATGTAAATACATAAAACCGCCACATTCTGCTACTACAGGCATCCCATTTTCCACTGCATTTTTAACTGCTGTACGCATCTTTTCATTTTCAGTAAGCTTCTTAGCATATAATTCTGGATATCCGCCCCCAATCAACAATGCATGGCATCCTTCTGGCAATGTCTCATCCCACAAAGGGGAAAAATATTTTATTTCTGCTCCATATTCTTTTAATATCTCAATATTGTCTGCATAGTAAAAGCAGAAGGCTTCATCTTTTGCTACAGCAATCGTAGGTTTCCTTTCTGCAATTATGTTTTTATTCCTATTACTACCTTT
Source organism: Hungatella sp. UBA3402 (assembly GCA_002358555.1). GTDB lineage: Bacteria > Bacillota > Clostridia > Lachnospirales > Lachnospiraceae > UBA3402. The sequence continues at coordinate 31,144 of DEPC01000052.1, forward strand.
TTTAATATTATTACCACTATCTACCCTTTGTATGGTTTCCTCTATTTCTTCACTGACTTGTAATGGTTCTGCTCCTTCTGCTATTTTTATGATACATTCTATAGAAACTGTTTTCAAAAATTCTTTGGAAGCTGCCTGTAATCTTTCTTTGATATCACCCAATTCCTTTGGCATAATTAATCCCAAATATCTGCTCTCAATATGTAATTCTTCTCTTTCTGGCAAAAAACCTGCCACATGAATCTTTAATTCTTCTTCTATCAATGGCTTTATTATTTCATAATATCCTTTTGAAATTTTGTTCAATAACACTGCTTGAATCAGATGTTCTTTATCATAATCAAGAAATCCTGCAATCAGAGATACAGCAGAACGTCCCATTCCCTTTGCATCAACAACAAACAAAATAGGAGTTTTTGTTACTTTTGCCAGATGATAAGAAGACCCCTCTTCTTTTATTCCTCCCAATCCATCATATAGCCCCATAACCCCTTCTAAAACTGCAAAGTCTTTTTCTGGTATATTATTTAGGAAAATCTCTCTGGTTCGTTCTTCATTGGTAAAGAAAGTATCCAAATTTTTAGCTGGAACTCCTATTACCTTTTCATGAAACATTGGGTCAATATAGTCTGGTCCACATTTATAAGAAATTACTCGTTTTTCCATATTTTTTAATACTTGGAGCAAAGTACAGGCAACAATGGTCTTTCCACTTCCACTCTTTGGCGCTGCAATCATAATTCTTTTTATATCCATCTTTCTCTCCCAGTTTTTCAGAAAATTTGAATGTTCTCTAATCTTCTGCAAAATCAAACGAACAAATCCAAACCGGATTCTCAGACTGCATCAAATGATAATTTCCCATTTTTTTAGCCTTGCTTACCTGTAATTGTATCACTTCTTCCCCTTTAACTTTATATCTTGATAAAATTTCCTTTATCTCACAGATTGTCTCCATGCTGATTGCATGGATGACAATCCGCATCTTAGAATTAATCTGTTTAAGAGATGATAGTATCTCCTTTAGCCTTCCACTGCTTCCTCCTATCAATGCATGAGTCGCTGCTGGAAGCTCAGACAATGCTTCTGGCGCCATGGCCTCTACGATTCTTATATTCTGCATACAAAACTTCTTTTTATTTTTTTCAATCAAAGAAACTGCATTTGCTTTCTGCTCTAACGCATATACCTGTATCGTATCAGAAAGTGCAGCTATTTCTACTGCAATTGAGCCGGTTCCACTGCCAATATCATAGACGATAGACCATTCATTCAGCCGCAGTTTACAGATACTGACTTCCCTGATTTCCTCTTTTGTCATGGGAACCTTATCCCTGATAAATGTTTCATCTCTCATTCCATGTGTCAGTTTTCTCTTTATTGCATGGGGATTTTTAAGTAGGCAAGTATATAATCCTTCTCCTTCGAGCTTGCAACATTCTTCGGGGGTATAGTTTCTTATCCATTGTTCCTGGTAGGATAGCTGATATCCTGTTATCACTTCACACTCTGACATATCAGCTTCTAACAGTAGCTTTCCCAGCCAGTTGATATCTTTAATACCAGAGGTCAGCAAAAAAATCTTTGGACTGTTTTTTATTTTATGTACAAAATTACACAATTTTTTTCCATGTATGCTGTAAATATCTGCATCTTCATAACTCTCTCCGATACAGGCGGCCAGATAAGCCACAGAAGAGATTCCTGGCAGGATACGCACAGAGGCTATTAACCGTTCTTCTTGGATTTCCCTTTTCAAAGCTTCATATATCCCTTGGCATCCGCTATAAAACCCACTGTCCCCGGAAAAAAGAATTACTACTTTTTTATCTTCTCTAAATAAATTTTTTCGTTGCACCTCCTGCAGATAGGGTATAATCTGTTTTGCCTGATAAAAAGAATGTTTCTCTAATTTAGGATAGAAATTTTCCAACATTCGTTCTGCCCCTAATAAAATATCTGCTTCATTGATTGCTTTTTCCACTTCCTTTGTCAGACAGCTTTTATTCCCCATGCCAATACCTGCCAACACAATTTCCATCTGGTCTTTTCTCTCAATCCTTTTTCCATAAATCTTTTCTAGCTTACTGCATATCTCAGAAAAAGAATATCCTTCTTCTTCTTTAGGGCGTCCTATCACAAATAGTTCTATCCCAATTTCTTTTGCAGCTTCCAATTTTTCCAGATACCCGCCAGATATCCCACTTTCCTTTGTTACCAAATAAGAAATATTGTATTGTTTGATGATTGCTTGGTTCATTTCTGTGCGAAAGGGCCCTTGCATCGCAATAATCTGTTTTCCGCAGATTCCCTGTTCTGTACAAACAGAAATACTCTCCATACTCGGAAGCACTCTTACATAGAGTCGCCTCTTTATGTCCTTGAAGATACAATACTTAGACAGTTCTTTCGCTCCAACAGTCAAGAGAATATTTCCCTTTGTACCTTCTAATACCTTTGCACATGCTTCATTTGTCTCAAAATAGGTAATCTTATCTTCTCTTTGGACAATATCGTCTCTTTTTAAGCGCAAATAGGAAATCTCCATCCCTTGACTATGCATCTTTTCTATCACAACCTTTATATTGCGGGTAATTTCTTTTGCAAAAGGATGTGTCGCATCCACCACAACAGTAATTCTCCCATCTTTCAGAAATTCTTCTATTTCTTTTTGATTCAATCTCCCCTGATGCACATTGACAAGGGAATGTTCGTTTAAAACAACTTTTCCATACTCCGTTGCTACACAGATAGTATGTTCTATCTTTGCCGCTGCGAGATATTCCGATAATTTTCTTCCCTCAGTGGTTCCGGCAAATATCAATAGTTTTTTCAATTTTTTCTCCATTTCCTATCTATTTCTTCACTTCATATCCTTGCTATTTTATATCTTCTCTGTTACTCCATAACCTCGCTTTGTGATAAGCTTCCCATTTATTATCTCTGACCAGGAACTTCCAATAAATATGGTGGTAAACATATTTACTTCTCTGTATGCTAATTCCTGCAAGGTGCAGATTTCTGCTTTTGTTCCTTCTCTCCCTATATTTTCAACATATCCGCAGACTCTCTCTCCTTCTATGCTGCGAAGCAAAATATTGCAGGCTTTCATCAGATAATCCTTTCTTTTACGACTGGAAGGATTATAAAGTACAATTACAAAATCCCCTTCTGCTGCTGCATATAACCTTTTTTCAATCATTTCCCATGGCGTCAGCAAATCGCTCAAGCTGATAAGACAAAAATCATGGTTAAGAGGAGCACCTAAAACTGCTGCACCACTGCTTGCTGCAGTAACTCCTGCAATTACAAAAATCTCTGTCTGCGGATAATCTTTTCCAACCTCATACATCAAAGAGGCTAATCCATAGATTCCTGCATCTCCGCTACATATGAGGGCAACTTTTTTCCCTTTTTTGGCCTCCTTAAAGCAAATCCTACATCTTTCTTCCTCCTGGCGCATAGGTGTGGAGAGCAGTTCTTTTTTCCAAAAGCGTTCATCAAGCAGATTCAAATATAAAGGATATCCAACAATGGTATCTGCCTGTTCCAATACCCGTAACGCCTCTCCTGTCATCATATCTTCTCTGCCTGGCCCTATCCCTACAATATAAATTCGGTTCATCTTAAACCTCCATTTTTCTGCTTTCGTAACTCACATTCCATTCCCTCTTTGCGATTGCAATCGTCATTCCATTCTCTGCATATTTTTGAGCAATCAATTTTCCTCCTACTCCACATGCCCTTATTGCTGCTCGCTCACATACATTGTCAACTCCTACCTGCTCCTTTACAAATGAAGATTTCTTAAAATTTCCTTTTACCTTTTGCAATTCTTTTGCAGGATAGGTAAAAAACAAAATTCCTTCTTTCTGACACCATTCAAGGATTCCCTGTTCCTCACGTTTTTGAGAGATGGAAGAAAGTGCAAAGATTTCTGTCTTAAAAATACAAAGCTCATTTAGTTTCTTTGTAATAAAGTAGTCAATTTCCTCTTCCTTCTTTCCTTTTTTACAGCCAAATCCAATGATATATTCCCTTGGCTTCAGTGATATGGAGGCATCAAATACAGATTTTTCAGACGTAACTACAATATCAACAAAGTTTAAAGGCGGATATTCTATAAGTCGGACTTCAGGTGGAAAATTATTTTGTTCTGTCTCAGCCAAATGCCCTTTTTCTATGGACATGGTAATTTCCCTTCCGGCCAATATCTTTGACGAAATTTTCACAATTCTATCTTTATTTTCAATAAAGAGACCATTTCTTTTAGCAAATAAATCTACTGCAAATTTTTTATTGATATCAGTTGCCGTAGTAATCACTGGCTCCGCCCCGATTTGCTCTGCTATCTGATTTGCAAGTTCATTTGCCCCACCCATATGTCCAGATAAAATAGGTATAATATGTTTTGCTTTTTCATCTGCTACAAGTACTGGAGAATCATGAAGCTTATCTGTAAGAGAAGGGGCGATTGTTCTGACTGCAATTCCACAAGCTCCAATAAACAGTAACACATTTCTTTTTTTCATCTGTTCTCTTGCCCAATCCCCAACCGAGGTTTCCACAAATAAAACAGGCAAATCCACATTATCGTCGATACAGTCCCTGCATTTTGTATATAAATTGATATGTAATTTGGGTTTCTGGATTGCTGCAATTTTTGTTGAGAGCTGTTTTCCAGCTTTTGTAAAGCTGATAATGCTTAGTTGCATTTTTAATTCCTTTCTTCTAAAGCTATATGTTTGCTTTCTGGAATCTCCTCTCGTTTTTCTCGAAATTCTGTGGAAAAATCCGAAGAATACAATCTTGATTTCGTATAATTTTGATGGGCAATCGCATTGCCCACCAATACTAAAGCTGTCTTTGTAATGCCATGTTTCACAGATATATCAAAGAGCGTCTCTATTGTGCAGATATACACTTGTTCCTCTTTCCATGTTGCCTTATAGACAAGCGCTGCTGGAGTTGTCCTCTCATACCCTCCTTCTATCAGTCGTCTGCTCAATTCTTTGACCATTCCCGCACTTAAATAAATTGCCATTGACGCCTGATGTGCAGAAAAACTCTGAATGCTTTCCTTTTCTGGCACTTTGGTTTTCCCCTCCATTCTTGTAATAATCAAAGATTGAGAAATTCCTGGAAGAGTATATTCTAAATTTAAAGAAGCCGCCGCACCAAAACAGGCGCTTACACCTGGACAGCTTTCATAAGAAATCCCCAGCTTATCCAACTCGTCCATTTGCTCTCTAACTGCCCCATAAATGCTTGGATCTCCTGTGTGGAGCCGGATTATTGTCTTTTTTTCCTGTTCACCATGGTATATAATCTGAATCACTTCATCCAATGTTAATTTTGCACTATTATAAATCTCACATTCCTTCTTTGCATAGGCAAGTAATTGGGGATTTACCAAAGAGCCTGCATAAATAATGATATCTGCCACTTCCAATAAACGCATTCCCCTGACCGTTATCAAATCGATTGCACCTGTTCCTGCTCCAACAAAATAAACCATTCTTTTGCCTCCCTGGTTTTTGCTAATTCTCCAAACTCATTAGAATACAAAACACAATCTATGTTAAGTTTACCTTGCGCACGTTTTTCCATATAATAGCGGATGCGTTCCACAATCCTGTCCATAATCGGTTGTAATTTCTCAGTTTCCTTTAAAATAGAGATGGCTTCTTCTGTAGTTGCACACTCTAATACTTTTAATGCCTGTTGACAGTCTACCTGTTCTTTTATAGAAAATGCGGTAAGAAGTTCCATCCTGCAATCTGATTCTTTTGAATGTGTATTCATAATTCCGCCTGCAATCTTAATCAATTTGCCAATATGACCAGTCAAAAGCATGTTCTGAAAATCCAATTTTACTGCCATATCAATGGTTTCTCCAATAAAATTGCTGCATTTGACACTCCTGTCCAAATCATATCCATAATTTTTTCTCATAAAATTTAACCCATAGTTTCCTGGTGAAACTGCAACATAATCATATCCAGATTCTTTCCTTTGCCGTAATTCCACCCAAATGGTATCTAAAAGGGCCTGGCTGCTCATAGGTTCCACAATACCGCTTGTTCCCAGTATGGAAATCCCTCCCACAATGCCAAGTCTTGGATTATAGGTATTTTTGCTCAACCGTTCTCCTTCTGGCACTGAAATCTCAATTTTAAGACCTCTGTTATAATCCGTTGCCCTGCAAACCTCCTCAACTTCCTTTTTTATCATTTCTCTTGGAACATGATTGATTGCTGCACTGCCTATGGGTTGGTCAAGCCCAGGTCTTGTCACTCTTCCCACACCGATTCCACCATCAATGATAATTTTTATATCCTCCGAATAGGATACTTTCGCATAAATCCATATGCCTGTAGTAATATCTGGGTCATCTCCCCCATCTTTTTCTACAGCGCAGCTCACCTCATTTTCTTTGCGGCTGATATCCAGAATCTTTGCTTGATAGTTAATTCCTTTCGGGGTTTTTATCGTGATTTCCGTTTTTATCTTCCCAGTCAACAACATATAGGCACTAGCCTTTGCTGCCGCTGCTGCACAACTTCCAGTAGTAAAACCATATCTCATCTTAACTTCCCCTCTTTGCCGCTTTCTTTTGGAAAGAGCTTTTTTCTTAGCTGCTTGCCACCTAACGGCGGGAGTCAGTCCCTATCTGATATAAGACCGCATTACAAATGGCAGCAGCAATATTGCTTCCACCTTTTCTTCCTCGATTGATGATATAGGGAATCTCTGTTTTTCGTATGAGCTCCTTTGCTTCTTCCACATTGACAAATCCTACTGGAACTCCAATAATAAAAGCAGGTTTCCATTCCAACTGCTTTGACATTTCATAGAGCTTTATCAAAGCAGTTGGAGCATTGCCAACTGCAAAAATAACTGGTTTTTTAATGGCTGCAGCCTTTTCCATACTGACAGCCGCCCGTGTCATATTCTTTTTCTTAGCTAATATTACAATTTCATCTTCTGCCATAAAACAATGTGCTGCTCCTCCAAATTTTGCAAGCTCTTTTTTATTGATTCCAGCCAATGCCATATTGGTATCTGTCACAATATCAGCACCATTTTTAATCAGTCTTTTTATACAGGCAACAGCTCCTTTTGAAAAACAAAGTGTTTTTGTATACTCGAAATCTGCACTCGTATGTATCACTCGTTTTATAATCATTTCCTCGTCTGCTGGAAGATAAATTTCCTTTTTTAGAAGTTCTTCGCTAATAATCTCAAAGCTTCGTTTTTCGATTTGTTCTGGTGATAAATACTCGAGTTTTAAATGTTCCATTTGCCCTCCATTTATCTTTTTCTTGTTTTTCTTATCATTTTACAAAGTTTCGAGCAAAATTTCATTTTCTTTTCTGCTCTTTACTGCAATTCTATAAAATCCTTGAGATAAACCTCGGAAATTCTTGCAATCTCTAATTAAAATTCCCTTTTTCAGTAATTGTTCATATAAAGGTTTGTTACTGTAAATCAAAATAAAATTTGTGCTGGAAGGAAACACGAAAAATCCTCTTTGTTTCAATCCTTGTTCTAAAAACTTTCTTTCTCTTTCAACATATTTTTTTGTTTCTATCAGGAACTCTGTCTGCTTGGCACAGATACAGCCTGCTTCCTGTGCAAAGCAGGAAAGATTCCATTCTGGCAGTTGTTTGGCAATTTTAGTAAGAAGAGACTCATTTTTACATACTAAATATCCTAACCGCACTCCAGGAATAGAAAAAATTTTTGTAAATGCTCTGACAAGTATCAGATTATCAAATAGTTCTATTTCAGAAATCATAGAAAACCAATTTCCGCTAAATTCAATAAAACATTCATCTAATACCACATAAATTCCCTTTTCACTACAATATTGTAAAAGGTTTTTAACGGTTTCCTTGTCCAAAAGATTTCCAATAGGATTATTAGGATTGGCAAGAAAAAGCAGGTCTATCTCTTCAGTTAAAATAGACTCAAAATCATCTCCTATACAAAAATGATCCCTTTGATTCATTTCATAATAAATAATTTCGCTTTCTGCCGCGAGTCCTGCATATTCATATCCATAAAAAGAAGGGACTGGGATAACTATTTTTTTCGGTTTTATGCCATGAACAATTGCCATAAAAAGCTCAGATGCCCCATTTCCAAACAGTAAATATTCTTCTGGTACTGTAAGCATATTGCTAACTGCCATTTTTAATCGTTCTGCCTTGATATCTGGATATCTCTCACAAGATTCAACCGCTTGATGCAGAGCTGTTTTTACTGCTTTTGGCACACCAAGCGGATTGACATTAATCGAAAAATCAATCGCAATATGATTTCTATAGATATCACCACCATGAATCCCCATCTTGTCACCTCTTTTCCCATTACTTACCTATCCAAATTAATAGCAGCAGACATAAGATTTCACACAGCCATGCACTCATATACATCAAGTCATTGACGCGCCTGATATCTTCATATTCTACTTTGCGTAATGCTTCCCCAATATATGGTTTTTTTACTATTTTTCCAAAATAGCTGGCATCTCCTGCAAGCTGAATTCCAAGCGCACCAGCACATACAGATTCTGTCTGTGCGGAATTAGGACTTGCATGTTTTTTGCAGTCCCTTTTATAAATGGTAAATGCATCTTTTCCAGAAAAATTATTGCCTAGCAGAAAGGAGGAGGCAATCATGAGATAAGCGCTGATTCTCGCCGGAATAAAATTTACAAAATCATCTAGCCTTGCTGCTGCCCTCCCAAAATATAAATATTCCTCATTTTTATATCCAACCATAGAATCCATTGTATTAATTGCTTTATAAAAAAAGCCAAATACTGGACCTCCAATCGCTAGATACAGCATCGGCGCAATTACCCCGTCAGAAGTATTCTCTGCTACGGTTTCTATTGCTGCTTTTGCAATCCCTTCCTCATCTAAATATTCGGTATCCCTGCCTACAATCATGGAAACTGTGGTTCTGGCTTGTTTTAACTGATTAGCTTTTAAGCATTGATAGACTTTCATACTCTCAACTTTCAAACATTTTGCTGCAAGAATCTGATAGCTCATAAGACATTCCAATATAACTCCTATATAGGGATGTAGCTCATATGCTGCCAATAAAAGGAATGATGTGACTATGACAACTGTGATAACTACAATCATGACCAGTCCTATTCCCTGCCAAATCTCCGTTCGTCCTGTATCTCCCTTTTTCCTATGTAATCTTTTTTCTACTCCTATTATTAGCTTTCCTATCAACCGAACTGGATGCGGAAGATAATAAGGGTCTCCCAAAATCAAATCCAGCAGAAACCCTGTTAAAAATGCAATTATATGATATCTCATCTTCCTGCTACCCCAATATGGACTTCACTTGATTTTCTGTCCAATTTTGCATAGTACTCGTTCTACCTCCTTGGCCCTGTCTGCAAGCTGCACAAGAATTCTTCCTACTCGTTCTCGATATTCTCGCTCAAAAGAATCAGTTGGCACAATTCCATTTCCAATCTCATCACTAATTATGATACAGTCTTCCTGATATTCCAAAAACTGCATCAATTCCTCCTCTGGGCATCCTCCCTCCAGAATACGATTTTTAATCCAATTATGTAAATGATTAATAATTATCGTTTTTTCTTGTAACTTTGTACTATCTGGAAGAGTTCCATCCCACACCATATCTTCCTTTAGATGATATTTGGAAAGCACATATGCCAATTTTCCCTGCGCATATCCGCCGATTACTAACTTCATGATTTCTTCACTCCAAATCTTTGTATTTTCACATAAAAACTTCTATAAAAGCTGCTGCTATAATCATACAGCCTTCACAAAGCAAGACAAAATACCCCGCTGTATCGCCAGTAATTCCACCGAATTCTTTCCTGCTGTGATAAAAATAATAACTTAATGCAAAAAGTGCTGTTGTTGCCACTATCATACCTGCAAAAAATGAGCATCTAATCATAAATCCAATACAAGCCATGCTTTGTAAATATAAAAAAGCTTTTACCAACTTTTTGTGAGAGCTATCTGCAAAAAGAAAAAGGGTTCCTTCTCTTTTAGCCAATGGAAATGAAACTGCGCTAATTCCACATAAACAGCGGGACAAAAAAAATCCACTGCATACAATCTTCAATAACTCCTTATCTTCTATCTCCGAAAATGCCCCAAAAACAACCAGCCCATAGGCAATAAGCATAATCACTGCAAAAGCTCCAATATGAGAATCCTTTAAAACTTCGAGTTTTCTTTCCCTTGAACCATAAGAATGTATGGCATCCATGGTATCCATAAATCCATCAACATGAAAACCTCCCGTAATGAAAAGCGGAATCGCCATTTCTATTGCAGTACTACATGGAGTATCTATATAATAAATCCTGCATAAATATTTCCAGAAATAAATACAGCAGCCAATCAATCCCCCAATCCATGGAAAAAAACAAAATATATATTTCATATCCTCCTCCTTCCATTCAAACTGAGGGACTGGTATTCTAGAATAAATGGAAACTGCTATAAAAAAAGATTTGATTACTTTCATATCAGTCCCCTTGTTGCTCTTTTATGATTACTGGAATCCCTGCCACTACTTCTATTACTTGGTCCGCCAAAATTGCAAGAAGCTGATTTATCTTTCCCATTGCACGAATATATTCTAGTGTTGCCTCGTCATAGAAAATTCCGTCTTCAAATACATTGTTGGTTACAACAACCAAATGTGTCATTTGTTCTTTTAGCTGTTTTACACTAGTTACAATACTTTCTACAACCTTCATTTGGGGTCTGTTGCCCTTATCTGAAAACATTTCATTTGCTGTCAGATTGGAGATACATTCCAGCAGGCCGATTTTCCTCCCAGGCTCCATTTCTTCTAATGCCCGATGAATTTGTGTTGGCTGCTCAATCGTAAGAAATTCTTTTTTGCTTCTAAGTTTTCTATGTCTCTCAGCCTTTTGATATCCTTCTTCATCAAAAATCTGCATGGTTGCCAGGTAATATCGTTTCATATTTATATCAGAAAAATTTTCCCCAGAAGGAATCATTCCTCGAGAAAGACAAACCACTATCTTCTCAGCATAAGAGGATTTTCCACTTCCACTCCCACCAATCACTAATATCATCATAATAACTTTTCACAACCATATCTTTTATATTGTCCCACTTGAATATCCGAAAATAAAAGCTTTTCCTGATAGATATATAAAGCCATTTCTAATAAAGCTAACATCATAACTGCCCCTGTCCCTTCACCTAAAGCCATTTTTGCATCAATAACTGGCTCTAACTGCAATTCTTCCATCAACCTTTTTACTGCTGGCTCTTTTCCCTTATGAGACGGAATTAAATATTGTATGGTTCCTGGTACAAGCCTCTCTGCAAGCAATGCGGCTGCCATACTGATTACACCATCTAATACCACTGGTATATGAAAAATCCCTCCACCAATACAGACTCCAGCCAGCCCCGCAATATCCAGCCCTCCAACTGTCTGCAAAACAGAAAAAGGCTCTGCCTCATAGAGGTTATATTTTTCCATTGCATCTGTGATAATCTGCTTTTTATGCTGTAGCCTCTTATCGTCAAGCCCTGCTCCTCTTCCAGTCACTGTATCTGGTTTACACTTTAACAGAGCAGCCACGACGGCACTGCTTGTTGTGGTATTTCCAATCCCCATTTCCCCTGTAGCCAAAATATGATAGCCTTTCTTTTTACAATCTTCTACTACATCTATCCCAGTAAAAATTGCCCTCACAGTCTCCTCTTCTGTCATAGTAGGCTCAAGATTAAAATTCCTGGTTCCACAGCGGATTTTTCTATTCAGCACTCCTGGTATCTGGTCTTTATCATTAATTCCAATATCCACTGGAATGGTATCTGCTCCAATAGCTCCTGCCATTTTTCCCACAGAAGAAGTGCCTTTTGCCATCTGTTTTGCCACTGCTACTGTAACCTCTTGACCAGATTGGCTTACTCCTTCCTCGACAATTCCATTATCTGCACACATAATAATCACGGCTTTCTTAGAAATATCGAGTTTTTCTGTTCCTAAAATAGCCCCTATCTGTGCAGTGATGGTCTCAAACTTTCCCATTCCGTCAAGGGGTTTGGCTATCCTGTCCCAGTTCTTTAACACCTTGTTATATACTTCTCTGTTTGGCATATCCACAGACAATGTATCTAATATCTCTTTGGAATAGTTATCAAATCTGTGCTTCTCTAAGTATTCCATAAATTTCCTCCATATTCAGAAACTGTGATAATATCGCTGCCAGCTTGTCATACTGTTTCTGTTTAAACTCCATATAATCGACACAGACTCCAGTTTCTATCTCAATTCCTTTATTCTTTGCCAATGCTTTTACAAGGTCCAAAGCAGTCTCACCCTGGTCAAAAATTCCATGAATATAGGTTCCATACACATTTTTATTACTTCCAGTCATAAACGCTTTTTCCCTGTAGCTTTTATTTTGTATCAAACATACGTTTGGTGGCATTTCGTTCCCTGTATTCTCCGAAATTTGAGAAATATCCATGGTTTTCCCCATATGTATCTCATACCCATAAAATGGAAGCCCTGACAGTACAGAAAAAATTCCTTCTATTTTGTTGATAATTCCCTGTATTTGGCATCTGTGTTTTTCATGCTGTAGCTGTGTTGCGACGGGAAGCAATCCCATCCCTTTCATGGTTCCTTTGTTTTCCAGTCCTTCTGGGTCAGAAATCTCGTTGCCCATCATTTGATATCCTCCACAGATACCACAGACTGGTATGCTCTCTGCCATTTTTTTCACGGCATCTTCTAGGCCGTTTTGACGCATCCAATACAAATCCCCCATAGTATTTTTACTGCCAGGCAGAAATATCAAATCTGGACAATCCAGTTCTTCAACGGACACAATATAGCGCACAGACACCTCTGGTATCTGTTCAAATACATTAAAATCTGTGAAATTGGAAATCCTTGGATATCGGATAATAGCTATATCAATAGTTCCCTTTCTCTTTTTTTCAAATCGTTCTGTCAGACTATCCTCATCTTCCAACTCTATTTCCATATACGGAACTACACCGATTACCGGAATTTTCCCCTTTTTTTCCAGAATTTCAATACCAGAGTCAAGAAGCGATTGGTCCCCTCGAAATTTATTGATAATCAGCCCTTTTATTCGGTTTCTTTCCTTTGGTGTAAGCAGCATCAATGTTCCTAAAAGCTGCGCAAAAACTCCGCCTCTGTCAATATCCCCCACAAGCAGTACTGGTGCATCTATAAGCTCTGCCAATCCCATATTCACAATATCATTCTCACGCAAATTAATTTCTGCTGGACTCCCTGCCCCTTCTATTATGATAATATCTGCCAATTCTTCTAATTTTTTGAATGCCCTTTTAATATCTGAAATCAAATTTCTCTTATAGGAAAAATACTCTCTTGCGCTCATATTTCCAAGAACTTTTCCATTTACAATCACTTGGGAGCCTGTATGGCTTGTAGGTTTTAGTAAAATTGGATTCATACAGACTAAGGGGTTAATTCCTGCTGCTTCTGCCTGCATCACTTGTGCTCGTCCCATTTCAAGCCCTTCTTCAGTAATAAAAGAGTTTAATGCCATATTCTGCGACTTAAAAGGGGCTACTCGGTAGCCCTGCTGCTTCATTATCCTGCATAGCCCTGCTACCAAAAGACTTTTTCCTGCACCAGACATTGTTCCCTGAACCATAATTACTTTTGCCATATTTATTATCATTCCTTTTTTGTCACAAACTAATTGGGGGTGTTGCAATGGGAACTGTCTTTCACATAGTGCCTACTTGCCTGATATGTGCAAGAATCTTTTTATTTCCCAAAAAACTACTCTCATCAATATCAAAAAGCTGTTCTATAAAATCAGACTCAAAAATTTCTTCTGGTGTTCCATATCGTTCGACATATTCCTCTTTTAAACAGAGTATTTTGTCAGAAATTAATTTGGCAAGTTCTAATTCGTGCAAAGACATAATCACTGTAAGCCCTGTCTTTTCCTTCAATTCCTGCAATATTGACAAAAATTCCAGT
>DEPC01000108.1 GCA_002358555.1 Hungatella sp. UBA3402
AGGTATTTTTTTGACTACAAAACAACTTTATTATTTAGTTACGATTGCAGATATGGCAAGTCTGTCAAATGCAGCTCAGGTGCTGGAAATCTCACAGCCAGCTCTAAGCAAATTTTTGACAGAATATGAAAATTCTCTGGGGTTCCTTTTATTCTTGCGGTATAGAAGGCAGTTGACTCCTACAGCCGTAGGGAGATATGTCATTGAATGTGCGCAAAAGATTTTAGATGAACAGACTCGTATGCTCCAGAGTTTAAGAGTTTTGACAGATAGTAGTCATTCCTTGATACGACTAGCCACAGCTCCCAACCGAGGTGCCATTATCTATAGTCGTATCTATAACCAGTTTTCTAGGAAATATCCAGATATCTCTCTTTCTCTGACAGAGCTGTATGCCAGCGAACAGCCATCTGCCATTCAGCATGGACAGATTGATATTGCACTTGGAGCTGGAAAAACTTCAGATAAGGTAGCTGATTTACCCTTTGCCTATGAAGAACTTTTGGTTTCTCTCCCTATCTCTCATCCTCTGGCATCTCGGGAAAGAATCCGCCTTGCTGAGCTAAAAGATACGCCATTTGTACTTCAGGGGCCACGACATAGTATCCGAATTTTAGCGGAAGAATTGTTTTTAGAAGCTGGTTTTAGCCCAGTAATCACCTTTGAGTCCAATGATGTTATTTTAGTAGATTCCATGCTCCATCAAGCTGTAGGTGCAGGATTAGTTTCACAGGCCCATGTATTTCCCTGTGAAGAATTGGTCTATCGTCCCTTAGACCCTCCAGTACATCAAACTCTTCATATTCGATATCCATTGGGACATACCTTAACAGAGCCAGAACGCTATCTAGCAGGTCTTTTAATACGAGAGCGTTTATCCGATTCACGCTATCAAGCTAACCCTCTTGAGGAGGCAGAAGAATTGATGAGTTTTGCAGATACTGATATTAAAAAAGGAGAAGCTTCCCCTTCTTATTCTTCGACCCAGATAGATTTATTACCTAAACATATCCACCATACAGCGCCACAAATCAATTTAAGCACTCCTCTTCTCAAGTATATGATTGCCATTGTAGATGAAAAAAGTCTTACAAAAGCTGCAGAAAAATTTTATTTGTCTCAACCAGCCCTATCTCGCTATCTCCACAATGTAGAAGATATGGTATGTGCTCAGCTATTTACCAGAGTACATAACCGCTTGCAGCCTACCAATGCTGGAAAAATATTTGTCAATTTTGCCCGCAATATGTTACAGATTGATACAGATATGATGAAACATATCCGCACTTATCGAGAAGGACACGGAGGCAGTCTCTATCTGCAATGTGACCCTGATTTAGCCCCCATAGTCCGTCAACAAATTAGTCCAGCATTTCACAATCTTCACCCAGATATTCAGCTTTATGTGGTAGAAAGCAGCAAACAAGATACTCAGGAGGCCCTATTAAATGCTTCTGCAGACTATGGACTGTACTTTTCCTGTGAAGAAGAACATCCTATTTTGGACAGCCGAATTATTGCAGAAAGCCAGTTAGTCTATTGTTTTGGAGCAGATGATTCCTTTAAAGATTCCTTCCCAATATCTACTTGTCAATCTCTATCTACTCTCCCTCCCCATCTTCCTTCTCGCCCTGTTATGGTAGCTTTAGAGGGAAGCACTCTTCGTATAGAACAAGACCGCCTTCTGGAAAATTTATATGATAGCCAACCGTCCATAGTCTGCCAAGCTCAATCTCATATTATTCGGATGCTGGCTCACAGTGGAGCTGCAGACACGATTCTTCCAATTCAGTTTTTATCTTCCCAAGCATTATCACGCAGTGCATCCTTTCAAGAGCCATCTTATTATTATCTCTTGAAAGTACATCATCCAGGCCGGACACTCCCGCCATCTGTTAAAGATTTGTCCAGACTTCTTGATGAGATTTTTGGTTCTTATTTTATAGATTAATTTCAAAAGTTGATAATGATGAATTAGCTTCTATTTTTCGTTATGGGGTATATGATTATCAAAATCCTAAATATATCAGATATGGATGACTTGCGCCCTTAGGCAATGAGCAGCTTGTCTGTATCAATGACAAGAGTCAATTCCCCATCTGGTAATGGCAGGCGTGCAAAAAGGAAGACTGAGCTGACCCGCATACCGTCATAAGAACGCCTTCATCATTCTTGAATGAACATGGAAATTATCCAGATGAATGGATTAAAGAAACTAAAAAATTAAGAAGTGGGTAGCCAATCATTAGAGCTAGCTATAAATTTCTAGCTACCATCTGTCCTGCAAATTCAGATCAGATGGTAGCTAAGGTTGGTGCTATTAGTTAGTATTCTTAAAAAACTATGGTTGTCAATCAAATGTATGCTGCTTTTTTACTAAATATCACTCTCGTTCTGCTTTCAATCTTAGGTAATTGGCGCGGGATTAAAAAAGCACATATCATTATGAAATCCATATTTATCACTAAATGGTTCTTTTATGCCACTAGCCACATCTAAAATCATATCAAAAATTTCCTGTCCTACATCAGCAATGGTCCTTTCACCAGTAGCCACATCACCTGCCGAAATATCAATCAAATCAAACCAATGTTCTTTCATCTCATTACGACTGCAAACCTTGATAACTGGACTGATATCCAGCCCATAAGGGGTTCCTCGCCCAGTCATAAACACCTGTAGCCCAATACCACTGGCAACTTGACTAGGACCACATACAATATCACTGGCTGGAGTTGCCCCATAGATAAGTCCATGCTTTGTGGGCTTCTGGCCTGGAGATAACACTTCCACAATCTGGCTTGTCCCGCTTTTCGCAATGCTGCCCATGGCTTTCTCTACAATATTGGCAAGACCACCCTTTTTATTGCCTGGAGTTGGATTGGCATCGCGTCCGACTCCGCCATCTGCCAAATAGTTATCGTACCATTTCATCTCTTCTGCCAGTCTGTCACGGGTATCAGCATCTGGACAGCGCTTTGCCAACATATGCACGCCGTCTCTTACCTCAGTTACCTCACTGAACATCACAGTAGCACCGCCACGGACCAACATATCTGCCGCATAGCCTGCGCTTGGATTAGCAGATACACCAGAAAATGCATCACTTCCTCCACATTGCATTCCTATGAAAAGCTCGCTTAAAGGCAATTCTTCCCGCTTTCTTACATTCAGCTTTTCTAGTTTTTTTTCTGCCATATTCATAATAGCATTCATCATAGCATCATGCCCTGCATAATCTTGCAAAGTCAGCACATTTTCAGAATTGATATCTTCTTTGGGAAGTACACGGTCATAAGTCAATTTTTCACATCCAAGGCCAACTACCATGATTTCACCGCCAAAGTTAGGATGACGAATCACATTCGTAATAGCACGGATAGGAATATCGGCCAAAGGGGCATTGATAGCAACGCCACAGCCATAAGGGTGAGTCACAGCTACCACGCCATCTACATTGGAATACTTAGGAAGCAATTCTTTCTTAATTCTCTCTACTGCCACCTTTAGCACTCCTGCTGCACACTGCACTGTTGTAACAATGCCAAGTAAGTTCCTAGTTCCTGCTGGACCCTCTGAATTTTTGTATCCCATCCAAGTAGTCCTGGTTGGCATTGGCAAATCCTCTGTCTTTACAAGACTTGTGCCAAATTCCATCTCATCTACAGATGGACTCTCTGGCAAGTCTAGCATATGTTCATTAACCCAATCCCCTTTTTTAATATCATGGATAGCATAGCCAAGGACAACACCATAGCGGATAATCTCTCCCCCTGCTGGAATATCTTGAAGTGCTATCTTATGAGCCTGGGGGATATTCTGATTTACAGTCAAACCTTCCATTACTTTGGTTCCAGCTTTTAAATCCTGGACTGCCACAACTACATTGTCCTGGTCTTTGATTTTCACGTACAAACGTGCCATAACCAACCCCTCACCTTTCTACAATCAGAAGTTTGCTTTTTAATATATCTGAAATTATAGTAAAAAAGGAGTTTACAAACAATAGTTAGATTCCATAAACATTGCTATCTTCTCTATGCATATTCAACAATATTTCATATATGTTTCAAAAATATTTCATATAGTTTCATTTTAAAACGCATTTGCTAGTTAATTCAAGTCTCAAATGTCCCCCTTACCAATACTTTCCCTTCTCGAACCATAACAACCCCTTTTGCAATTACAGTATCAATAACCAAAGTTTCTTTTTCTGCCAATACCAAATCTCCATCCATTCCTTCTGCCACCCTTCCTTTTCTTGGAAGTTTCAAAAGCATAGCTGGATTTTGCGTCACTGCCATCAACGCATCAGTCAAGGAAACTCCTTCTTTCAGGACAGCGTCCTTCATCTCATGGTAAAGAGAAGCCACTTTTCCCACCCCTAAACCAACAAACTTTCCATCTGGACCAAATACAGGAAGACTACCTTGACCATCAGAGGAAAATGTCACATGCTCTTTTTCAACTCCAGCCTCCAAAGCCATTTTAAGGCCAGTGCTGGCTTTTATTTTGTTCGGATTCTTGAGATTAGAATCACTGCTAGTAGTTAAGTCAATATATCCTCCTAAATTTTTAGCATAGTCAATCCCATCTTCCATCAAAGCCTTGGTGCGGTTTATATGAGTAGGCA
>DEPC01000123.1 GCA_002358555.1 Hungatella sp. UBA3402
TTATCTATTTCTTTTGTTGGTTGTTTTAAGTTTGCATGGGGCTGTCCAAAAAGTCGGATAGCCCTTTTTACTAATATTTATTTCGGTAAAAAGTATTATCTTCCCGTTGCAACAAACAAACTTAATAGTAATGGCTAAAATAGTATTCAAAAAGTTAACTTCCAACCAAAATATACTTTTCCCCGTCAATTTATCGAAGAGAACATTCCAGAACAAAAAAAGCGTTCTGCTTTGCTTATGAAACAGAACGCTTATCCTTATTAATTAAGGAAAATATTTCCTCTATAGTTACTGTGCCGAATCACTGGGAACAGAAACTTCTGCTGCATCATCATTTGTCTGCGGAGCTGCAAAACCTGAAGGGGCATTCAAAGGATTAGTAGCTCCTTCTTTCACCGCTTCTTCCATGATGATAGAAGAGTCTGTATGAGCGACAGGAATGAAATAAGCGGTAAGCAAAGGGCATGCCACCATGAAAACAGCCAATCCCCATGTTAATTTCTCAATAAAATCTGTAGTCTTGCGAACACCCATAATTTGATTTGAAGAAGCAAAACTAGAAGCCAATCCACCACCTTTTGAGTTCTGAATCAGTACGACAAAGCACATCAAAAGAGCTGCAAGCACAATTAATCCAATAAGTAATAAATACATTTTCTTTATTTTGATTTAGTGTTAATAATCAATTTCTCCAAAAATCTTATTTGGTCTGCAAAGTAAGCGTTTTTTTTTGGATATTTCAAATTTAATTTTTTAATAATTTCAAGAGCCTTAGAATATCTTTGCTGTTTAACGTATATTTTAGCCAATGTTTCAGTGAAATAGCTTTCATCCTCCATATCCTCTTCATTATCTTCCGACTCCTCTTCTTCAGAAACTTTATTCTTCACCGGTGCCGCCTCTTTTATTCCTAATTGAGGTAACAAAGGTTCCTCTGCAGACTTTTCAATGAAGTTATCTATCAAACTCTGTCCTTTCATCTGAGGAATATCATCAGACACACATTCTTCCTTATGCAATAGAAAAGAAGTATAATAATCAGTCGTTACCTCCATTGGCAGTTCCATAGCAACAGGTTCTTCAGGCAAAGAAGACAAAAAAGCATCAATCAATGAAAGAGTACGATCCCACCCAGCCTCTTCCTTAGGCTGATCTTGCTTTTCAAAGGAAGATATAGTAAATCGGTCTCCCTCCATCAGATAAAAAAGAACTTTGCGGTCAGCTACATACAATGCAGCCTTGCGTAACTCCTCACCAAATGTTATGTCATGCAATAAAAACAGATTCTTCAAATAAAGCAGCCTTACTGTCTGAAAATACGGATAACGCGCAAGTAACGTCCGCAGCTCATACAAGGTGTCCCGATTCAATAGTTCAGGATGTGTTATCCATTCATATAATTGTTGTTGTATCATGATGAAAAAGAATTCACTACCAATTTGCTACTGTAGCATTGAATATTTGCTCTACAATTTCTTTAATCATTTGGTTTACCAACTCATCTTGTACAGCACTCAACTGCTGATTGGAATTATATTCACGACTAGCCGAAAATTGCTGTCCATTCATATTTTCCGTAGGATTGGAACTATTGACAAAATTCACTCTCACCGTCATACGCAATTCTACCATACTAGAATAACCATCAGACCCAATTCCTTTATTAAATGCCTCATAGTTTGTTATCTCACCGGACAATTGCAGGTCACCACTGCGCTTGACTTGCTTTAAACGAGTTTGTTGCATATAAATATCCTGTAATGCCGTGTTGAACATATTCTCCATCGGTCCCCAAACAAAACCCGCTGAACGGTTTGGGAAATTCTCGAACGAAATAGTCTTTAATTTTGTATAATCTATAGACGATCCGTTAAATTTATATGAAATAGAACAAGCAGTTACGATCCCCGCCAGTACCATCAACACACCAACTACTTTCAATTGTTTAATCCAAACCATATTCTTTTATTTTTCTATAAAGTGTTCGCTCTGAAATATTCAAATCTTTTGCCGCATTCTTACGCTTTCCATGATGACGGTCGAGTGCCTTACGTATCATTTCTTTCTCCACTTCGTCCAATGACAAAGTGGCTTCTTCTACAACCTCCTCCGTATCCTGAATATCATCTACTACAGGATGAGCCGGTTTGGCGGCAGAAATTATGGTAGGCGTAGCAGGCACCACTGTAGCAACTAAATTCCGTTGCGGTTCCTGATAATAAGAAACTGCCGTAGTAGCTGGTGCCGTCGGAACAGATTGCGCGCCACGTTCCGCCATCAGTGTATTGACTAACTTCTTCAAGTCAGTCACATCACGCCGCATATCAAACAACACCTGATACAAAATCTCACGCTCACTTTCAAAAGCCTTCCCTGTATTTGCTTTCACTCCAAACAAAGCAGGCAAACCAGAATTCACATGTTGCTCTGGTAAATAATTTCTCAAAATCTCTGCCGTTATATCCCGGTTAGTTTCAATAATAGATATCTGTTCAGTGATATTTTTCAACTGGCGCACATTACCGGGCCATGAATAAGCTAGCAACAAAGCTTTTGCATCTTCTGTCTTCTGCTCATATCCGTTGGTGAATTTTTTTACAGAAAATCCGCAGTCATATGCAGTACAATCATAAGAGCTTTCAATCTCATGAATTCTTTTATGTCCTTCCTCTTCTGGTATCACTGTGGTAGTCACCATAATACCTGGAAACGGTTGCCATGTGCTGATAACACAATCTGCTTTCACTTCATAGGATAAACTTACTTTTCTCACAAATACATAATCATCGCCATCAATGATAAAGGCTAACGCAGAATCCGGCGCATTCTCATGCAATACAATCTGACTTCTGGCCACAGAAAATCCAAATCTGGTCGAGTAGGCAAATTTCGAGTATTTCTCTGGTACATGGCCATGTCCATATTTTTCACATACTCCTGCCGGATATGCCACGACATCTTTCCCAACGCGATGCATGAGCATATCTGCTTTTTTAAGCATTTTTATAGTCTCAAGTTTTGGCATAGGTTCTGCCTCCACTTTCCAAAACTCATGGCTGTCTGGAAGAGCCAGACATAACAGGGTTTTCATTCCCCAATAGGGAGAGCCTGGTGCATTGTATCGTTCTGCCATAATCAGATTGGGATAGCTGTAACCAATGGTCAATATTTTGTCCCTGTCATAAATCTTTTGCTCATCCCACCAGTTTAAATGTCGTGCTAAAATTCCTTTTACGACTCCCAGAGGAATCTTTTGAAGACCTGCAAATACATATGCAGACCAAAATGCTGCCTGCCCGAACCGATAAGCTAAACTTCTTCCATAAGGTAAAGCGGAACCATTTTCATCAAACCAGTAAATAAAATCTTCTGCAAATAATTCAGCCCTATCTTTAAATATCTGACATCTCTCTGGCTCCTCCTGTTCCATGGCCACAGAATACAAAAGTCCATAATAATGCATGGCAAAGGAAATATAGTAATCTTTTTGAGCCGAACCGCCATCCCGATACCAGCCATCTCCCAGATAATAGGATTCTATTTTTTCAAGTCCTGATTCCAATTTCTCTTGATTAAAACGATATCCCTGTCTGCGAAGGGCCACATTGACCAGAATCATGAAAAATTGCCAGTTGCAGTCGGGAATGATATATTCATTGATTCCATAAAGCCAATCTGCCAGATTCTGTTTAGCTTTGGAGCTTAAAGGGTTCCATACTTGCTCTGGTGCAAAAATAATTCCGCTTGCAATGGCCGCCATCTCCACAAATCTCTGGTCATAATCTGTAAATCCGCCCCAGTATTCTTCACTATGAGGGTCTGTGCCATTTGACAGCCCTTTTCTATAAATATCCTCAAATTCCTTATCCCTGCCTCCTCCTGCCCAGAAAGGAACCAAGGCCCATAAGGGTCTGGAAAATGCCTCCATCTCGATGCTGACTTGAGGATAAGTCACACCAGTATCTCCCAGATGGAGTCTCGCTCCTCCCTTACTGTATAAGGGCTTTAACGGCTCAAGAAGCTTGTGCATCCAAGTTTGAAAGTCCTGTTTTGTCTCTAATCTCATCAATTCCCCTCCATTTGACTTTGTTATAGTATCAGCACTTACCAGTAAGGATTCCATTCTCCCTCAAGTCTGGTCAATGCCTCCATATAGAAATAATCCCCCCAAATATTACATTCATCTACACCCTCTGGTGTACAAGTATTATAAGGCGATTTCTTAGAATAAGTGCTGTGCAGTACTAAACCATTGGATTCATCAAGAGTTTTTACTGCATAATGGTCCACTACGGATTTCATAATTTTTCCGGCAAGCTCTCTGTAGTATGTAGCATCTTTTCGTTCCATATATTTTGCCATCTCAAGCATTCCACATGCTGCAATGGATGCAGAAGAAGAATCTTTTGGTTCCTTGGAACCTTCTTGAAACTCCAAATCCCAATATGGCACCAAATCACAGGGCAAATGTTCCAGAAAATATCCAGTCACATGTTTAAAGTCTTCTATATATTCTGCTCTCTTTGTATAGCGATATGCCAGGGCTGTGCCGTATACTCCCCATGCCTGCCCTCTGGCCCATGCAGAACCGTCCCGATATCCCTGACAGGTCGCTCCATGGTCTGGCTCTCCGGTTTCCATATTCATAAAAAAGGTATGCCATGTAGAATAGTCTTCACGAATGACATTGGCAATAGCTGTATGAATATGTTTCTCTGCAATCTCTTGATATTTCTCATTTCCTGTCTCCTTACTTGCCCAATACAGTAGAGGAAGATTCAAAAGACAGTCAATGATAAACCGATAATTTTCCGGCTGGTCCATAGGTCCCCATGCTTGGATAAACTCTCCTATTGGGTGGAAACGGCTAACGAGCTGCTCAGCTGCCTTGATAGCCGCCTTCTTTCCTTTTTCGCTTCCAATCAGCTTATAACCGGCCACACAGGAAGGGGAATACAAAAATCCCATATCATGATGGTCTACTTCCCTTTTCCTGTTGATTCTGTCTAAAAAACTGTCAATCTGAATTTCTCCAGCAAGTCTCAGGCTATTGGCCTCCTTTTCCATCTCCATTTTTCTGGCCATCTCCCATGCCAGCCAGATTTGTCCGGTCCAAAAACCAGTGGTCCAGTTTACATTTTCTGTTGCATCATAAAATCCATTTTTACTGAAAGCCCTTTTAAAAGAATAGGTAAATTCTTTGAGATTCTCAACAATCTGTTTTAAGGCAAAATCCATAGCATTTTTAATTTCTTCCTGCTTAATTGCCGACTTGTCTTTGAACAATTCATCAATTCTTGTACTCATATCTGCAATGCTCCTTTTTTATCCTTTCACTCCTGTAGCTGCAATTCCTTCCACAAAATACTGCTGTAAAGCCAAGAATACAATCAGTACTGGTATCAAGGACAATACAGAAGCTGCCATGATTAACCCATACTCTGAAGAATATTGGCTGATAAACATTCTTAATCCAATCTGCAATGTCTTTTTAGATTCTGTCTTCAAATAAATCATAGGACCCAAAAAGTCATTCCAAGTTGCAACAAAGGTAAAGATTGTCAAGGTAGATAACGCTGGTTTTGACAGTGGAAGCATAATCTTGGAATAAATTTTGTATTCACTCATTCCATCAATTCTGGCTGCTTCACATAACTCATCAGGAATTCCCTGGTAAAACTGCCTCATCATAAATACACCAAAAGCGGAAAATGCCTGAAGACAGATGATAGCCATATGAGAGTCATTCATTCCCATACCTCTCATCATAATAAACTGCGGAACCATATACACCTGCCAAGGCATTGCAATGGTAGAAATATATGCCATAAATAATAAATTTTTATATTTAAAATCAAGCTTAGCAAAGGCATACGCTGCGAAACTGCTGGTAAGAAGCTGGAGAAATGTCACAATGATTGTCAACTTTGTAGTATTGAGTACAAATTTGGATAATGGAATTTTTGTCCAAATATCAACATAATTCTGCCATCTTGGATTTTTTGGAATCCACTGAATTGGGAAAATAAAAACATCTTTATCCAACTTCAAGGAGGCAGAAAGCATCCATGCAAAGGGAATCAGCATCAAAACTGCCAGAGTGATTAAAACCACATACAGCATAATCCGCCAAAATTTATACTTCTTAGTACTATGTAACCCGCCTCTAGAGGAGCCTAGTCCCTGCGTATCAGTTTTATTTTGCGTTTTCATCTCTCAACCTCCTAGTTCGCATATTTCTTCTCGCCTCTGAACTGAACCAGAGTTACTGCCAGCACCATCAAGAACAATACCATAGCCACTGCACTTGCATACCCTAAGTTCCAATTTCGGAAAGCTTCTTCATAGATATGGTAAACTAAGACAATCGCTGACTTGTTCAGAACACCATTGGAACCTCCTGCCAGCATATATACAATGTCATATACTTTGAAACAGTTGATAGTCAGCATAATGGTTACAAAAAATGTAGTTGGCTGTAGCTGGGGCCAAGTAATATACAAAAACTTTTGCCAAGTATTTGCTCCATCTAAACTGCATGCCTCATAGAGTTCTGCATTGATACCTTGAAGCCCTGCCAGATAAATAACCATATAATATCCCATATTTTTCCAGACACTGAACAAAACCACGGTAAACATTACCCAGTCTTTGTCTGCCGACCATTTGGGAAGGTCCTTTGCAGCCATGCCCAGATTGTATAGAATCATATTTACTGGGCCACTTTTTTGCGGGCTGAATAACATATTCCACACAGCCGCCACTGCCACCAGAGATGCCACATAGGGGAAAAAACTCACGGTTCTGAAAAAGTTTCTAGCTTTTACTTTTTGATTTAAAATAATTGCTAATCCAAGAGAACAGATCAATGTCAGTGGTACTGTTGCAATACAGTAAATGATAGTATTCTTTAAGGAAGCAAGAAAACGGTCATTTTTAAATGCCTGGATAAAATTATTAAATGCTACAAATTTTATAGCATTATTGCCATCCCACTCTGCAAAGGCCAAGATAAATGCAAAAATAATAGGAACCAGAGTAAAGATACAGAATCCGATAAAATTTGGTGCAATAAATGAGTAGGCTACAAAATCTCTTTTTGCCTGCCTGCTGAATCGTTCTCCGGTTTTTGCCTGTTTAATTTTTCCCTGGGTATATTCGATTTTTCTTATAATCCGACTTTGTGCCCTTTTGTCAGAAGTATTTTTAAGCTCCTCCTGCAAAGCCAAAAGCTGTGGTTCCAATTTTGCTAATTTCTTTTTTACAATATTGGGGTCAATACGTTTCTGATTTGTCAAGAGATTATCCTCCTTTTCCCCTCTGTCAGATGCATTGTGGCATCTATCGTTTTAAGTCTCTTAAAATCGGACGGGCCAATCAATCAGCCCGTCCGTGATGTTTCCTTATAACTTTCTCAATATTCAAGTAACCCTCATTGAACATTTATTGCCCTAAAACTGCTGCAACCCCTTCATTCATCTCCGCAATTCCCTCGTCAATGGTGCTGCCTTCAGTCATGATATTGTCATGTCCCTCATTAAGAATCGTCTCAATTTCAGAACTCTTTGCATGAACAGGCATTTCTAGATATGTATTTGCAGTTCTTAAAGCTTCCGCACTTGCATCATCGGTTGGGAAGCCTTCCATACTGGAAATAGCTTCTACCACTGCATCTGTAGTAATAGCAGGAATCGTTCCAGTCTGTGCAATCAATTCTGCACCTTCTACTCCACATACAAATTTTACAAACTCCCAGGCCAAATCTTTATGAGGTGCAGAGGTAGGAATGGATAGACAGGTAATCGTCGCCAAAGTAGAACCAGGTTCTACCCCTTGTGCATGAGGATATTTTACAAGTCCCCAGTTGGCAACTTCTGGACCATACTCACCAGTTTTAATCTTTTCAATCAAAGTTGGGATAAACCAGGACCCCATATTCATCATAGCTACATTTCCTTGTGCAAAGGCACCAGAATAATGTAAGCTGGAGGTTTTAAGTGTTGCATAATCCTGGCATACTCCATCTTCCTGCTGCTTTAAAATCATCTCATAATAGGGCTTTAAGAATTCATAATTGCCATCTACAATGGAATTCTTTCCATCAAGGATACCAAAGAGCTGCACAGCAGAGCGCCATGTATGATAATGTGCACCGTATACTTCCTCTCCAGGGGTAGTGTTGGTTACACTCCTTGCCAGAGCATCATACTGTTCAAAGCTCATGTCATTGGTAGGATAAGCTACACCTGCATTGTCAAACACATCTTTATTGTAGAACATTACCCAGAAATCGCTTCTAAACGGAAGCTCATACAATTTTCCGTCTACTGTAACCTGGTCTGTAATTCCCCCATACTGAGACAAATCGATATTATCTTTTGCAATATAATCATCTAAAGGTTCCAGAACACTTTTATTTACCAAAGTAGTATATCCTGGCACATCCTTAATTGTAGCAATATCAAAATCAGAACCGCTTCCCGTCAGCTCCGTTGCCAGAACTGTCTGATAATCTGCAGAACCCAAATCAACCATCTCAATCTTTATACCTGGATTAGCGGCCTCAAAGGCATCGATTAATGGCTGATAATATACCGTTGAAGAGATATCCCAAACTGCCCATTTTAATATGGTATCTCCTTCTGCAGTCTGCACCGAAGAAGCAGTGGTCTCCCCTCCTGCATTAGTGCCTGCTGTAGTTGTCTCGCTGTCCGTGCTTCCTCCCCCACAGCCTGCCAAACTCATGGCTATCATACAGCCTGCCAATGTCAAACTAATCAATCTTTTTTTCATCATGTTTCCTCCTCTTTGCTTGCATATATCTGAAAAATATTCCAAGTTACCAATCACTTTTTCAAATATACTCATCATTTTTGCTATGTATCCAGTATATCTCAAATCATTTTTTAGCAGAATGGAAAAAATTGCACAAATAATTAACTATTTATTGCTCTTATTTTGTATTTTTTAGTTCCATGTAATTTTTTAAGAACTTCCAGTAAATTTTTATTCATTATGCCCCATAACAAAAACCCATGAAACAAGTGTATTGACTTTTTTCAAATAATGTATCATACTTTTTCCATGAACATAAAAAATTTTACAAAAACCATAAAAGGAAAAATGATATCCATTACCATAGGCACTACATTGCTCATTACCTTAATTACGGTAGGAGTATGTTTCTTTGTATTTCAATCCCTTTTAAGACACAGCCAGATTCAATCAGTGGAATTTGGGCTTCAGTTGGTAGCCAACAATGTTTCTTCTGATATGAAAGACATTATCTATTTTACCAGATGGTGCAATTCCAGCAGCGACATCACGAAATATTTGGAAACCTTTCATGACAAAGAGCCTTTGGCCATTGTATCAAGGGATGACAAGACATTCCGCAGCATTGCCTTGAGTTCTTCGGACCGATTAAGGGAAGAATACCGCAACACTAACCGATATATTACCAGAGTCATTGTCTCCAACAACACCTCCTCTAATTTTCTTCAAATACTTCCTACTTCTGGAGATGCTCCTTCTTATAAGGTAGATTCCTTGGCAAAATCAGAGGTGTTCCAGACTCTCCTTGCAAGTCCTGACTTAGTATGGGCAGGCATTATCAATGACCCATTTTACCAAAATTTCCAGGATGCTCCTATTATTCCCATTGTCCGCCCTATCTACAACACCTTTGGCACAGATGTGATTGGCTGGGTTTATGTGTCTGTATCTGCTGATATTATTATGGACTATTTAAAACCATTTCCATTACCCCAAGACAGTTCTCTTTATCTTACGATAGGTGAAAAATTCTATTTGGTGCAGGGAACCCATTTTCAGGAGATACAGCCTGACTTTATAGTACTCTCTGAAGAACATATCAAAGATATTGATACCAACACCTTGGTACAAAAGGTTCGTATGGGCAATGGCAATACGGAAACTCTAATCACTCATTCCTTGGAACAAGACGGCTGGTATCTTCATGAGATTCTGTCGAAAAAACAGTTAAACCAGCAGAGGCAGGCCTATCTGCTCATTATTGCTGCCATCTGTGTTGCGATTTTATCTCTTGGATTCTTTATGGTCTATTCTTTAAACCGAACCATCAGTCAGCCAGTTGCCAAAATTCGCAAAAAGATTAATGAGATTGCCCTTGGCGATTTTTCCAGAGATGATTCGATTGAATGGGACCATGAGCTTGGCGATATTGGCAAGGGAATCAACAACTTGTCCTTTAATGTAGTGAATTTGATGGAAAAGCGAATTGATGATGAAAAACAGAAAAAGGATTTGGAGTACCAGATTCTTCAAAGCCAGATTAATCCTCATTTTCTATATAATACTTTAAACTCTATCAAATGGATGGCTACCATTCAGGGAGCTTCGGGTATTGCTGAAATGACTACTGCTCTTGCCCGCCTTTTAAAGCAAGTGGCGAAAGGCTCTTCTGCCATGATTTCTTTAGAAGAAGAACTAAATCTGGTCAAAGATTATTTTCTGATTCAACAGTATCGGTATGGAGGGAGCATTTCTATTGAATATAAGATAGAATCTGAGAATTTATATCAATGCCAAATTC
This sequence comes from Hungatella sp. UBA3402, assembly GCA_002358555.1. Taxonomy (GTDB): domain Bacteria; phylum Bacillota; class Clostridia; order Lachnospirales; family Lachnospiraceae; genus UBA3402. Next base: position 10,577 of record DEPC01000123.1, read on the forward strand.
ATCGGTTTTCCTTACAGCCGATTGTTGAAAATGCTCTTTTTCATGGCATTGAGCCAAAAGGTTCTGCAGGAAGAATCGTGATAGATGTGGGGCTTAGTATAACAGAGGAACAAAAAAATCTGAAGATTTCGATTACAGATAATGGGGTAGGAATGTCTCAGGAGAATATTGAAAAGGTGCTTCACCAAAAACCTTCCAAGAAACGGGCTGATTTCTTCCGGCAGGTAGGTATTGCCAATGTAAATCAGCGAATTCAACATGAATTTGGCCCTGATTATGGAATCTTCATTGACAGCGAGTTGGGAATCTATACTACTATGACTATTTTAATCCCTTATATCATACAAGAAAAATCAGATTCTATCTAAAGATTTATCTGACTGGTATATGGAATCAGTAATGATAAAATTCATTAATAAAAAAGAAAGAGGCGGTGAACCACCATGATAAAATTGTTGATTGCAGATGATGAACCTTTAGTTCAGATTGGAATCAAATCTATGCTCAACTGGGCAGACTACAATATTCAAGTCTGTGGGAGTGCTATGAATGGAGTGGTTGCATTGGAGATGATTGAAGAATACTCTCCAGAGATTGTTATTACTGATATCCGTATGCCTCTTATGAATGGTTTAGAATTAGCAAAAATCTGCCGAGAAACCTATGGAAGAATCCCTCTGTTTATTATTTTGACCAGCTATGAAGAATTTGAACTGGCAAGACAAGCTCTCTCCTATGAGGTAGTAGATTATCTTATCAAATTGGAACTAGATGCTCAGTCTCTGGCCAATTCGATTCAAAAGGTTTTAGGACGTCTTGAGGAGTTGAGAGCTACAGAAGCTGTCCGAAGCAATGGACGCCCCCTTTTACAGACCTACCTAGACAAATTTTTCCTGCGTCTTCTTCACAACCTTTTTGACAATGAAGAACAGTTCCATATTCAGGTAAAAGATTTGAATCTAAATTTTAGCCACCAATATTTTGCAACAGCTCACTGTGAAATCCTAGAAGATTCTGTTCAAAATATGACCCATGAAAAACTGATGAACCTCTATAACAGCACTATGCAGATGGTAAAAGATATCTTAAACCGCTATCTCCCCTGTGAAGTCATTTCTTTGGACTTAAAACATTTTGCTGTTATTTTTCATTTTGATGCCATCAGCAATGTAGAACACCAGAAGATGATGGAAGCTCTCAACAATGCAGGTTCCATGGTACATAATTATTTTAATGTCCATGTTACTGTTGGAATTGGTTCGGTGGTGGACTCGCCATTAAAAATCAGTGATTCTTACCAGGATGCCAGGGTAGCCTTTTCTTCTGCCACTACAGAAGAACCCTACCGAGATTATAATCAGGTAAAACCAGAAGATATCAAAAACTCCTTTAATATTACCTTGTTTAAAAATGACCTAACCAGAGCCTTTGAGGAATTTGATTCTGGTGTTCTTTTTGATACTTTGACTCAAATGATTGAATTGTTTCGTTCCCATCCCTTGCGTTATCTCCAAGCCATTGATGGAGCCTGCAATATTTTATACTTAGCTCTGTCTTTACTTCCATCTGGAGAGGAAACCCTCACAGAAATCTTTTCTGATGATGCCGACAATTACCGTTCCATCTATCGCATGAGCAATGTGGAACAGGTTGTGGAGTGGATGACCCGTCTGAGGGATGGACTTTGCGATACCTTGCGCTCCAAGCGTGTTTCCTATAAAGAACATGTGGTTACGAATATCCAAAAATATATCCAAAATCATATTGAGGAGCGTCTGACTTTAAATGAAGTAGCTGCTGTATTTGGATTGAGTCCCAATTATTTGAGTGTATTATTTAAAAAGACTTGCAGTGTGGGTTTCTCTGAATATATTACCCAGATGAAGGTAAGCAAGGCAAAATCTATGCTTCTGGAACAGGATTTAAAAGTATATGAGGTAGCTGACCAACTCGGATTTGAAAGTGCTTTCTATTTCAGCAAAGTATTTAAAAAGGTTATGGGTATGTCTCCTAGAGAATTTGTACAGGAAAAGACAGAACATTCATAAAGTTTGATTGTATCATATAGCTGGGACAAATTTAGTCAACACAAGTTTTTGCGTTTTCTTCATTTGTCCCAAATCTTTTCAAGAACAGAGCCTTGCTATCTCCTGAAAAGGATAAGTTGAATCTCATTTCCCCCAAATGTCACCAAAGTACGGAAAATATTATGCTTCCATGTAATCTTAAGCCTTGAATCAACAATAGAAATTTCTTCTGTCTGAATCTGGCTTCCTCCTATTATCTGGCAAACAGCTAAATTTCCAATAGACATTTTAAATTCCTGATTCTTGTTGACAATCTTTGGCTTCTCATAAGTCATCAAAGACAGCACAACATCCTTTGCATCGCTGTCTCCCTCCCAGCGGTCTGTAATATAGATTCCCTTACCTTTTTCTAGGCAAGCTGTTCTTATGTAAGATATGATATGACATTCAGGATATGCCCCTGCCAAATCCATAGAAATCCAGGATTTTTCATCTCCAATCTCATATTTTACACAGTTTGCCTGAAATTTTTCTCCGTCCTGCTCCATTATCCCACCAAAAGTAGGGAGATTGTGATACTGGGACTGCATAGTCCAAATTTCATATCTCTGGGGTGAAAATGTCTTTTTGGTATAGCTTTCTACTCCCACATCGATAAATAATGGTTTTCCATCCTTATAAATAGTAAAACTTCCAACATCATTGTGATTGTGACTGTCAGCATTATCCCCCGCTTTTACTGCTAGGCAGAAATTGCTATCCCTGGCAATAAAAAGTCCTACACTTGGAAAATAGCAATCTTTGGTTCTATCATTGAAATTTGACTGTTTTTTTCCATATTCCATCATTTCTTCATGATAAAATGCAGCTTGTACTCGATATAAAAGATTATGCTCCTCTGGACTTAGCTTCTCTACACATTCTCTGTAATCTGCTGCAGCAAAAGCCATCAATCCCTCATTGCCTGTCCTCTTGCCAAATAAATATTCTCTAACCCCACATCTGCCTGCCACTGGAGAACAATCTGCAAAATTTACATAATAAGGCCCTGCCACATGAACTTTCTGAATATAAGAAGCTATATTGCGAATCTTTATTTCTTCATAAAGGCAAGAAAATGCCCCTTTGCAGACCCAGTTAAGAATTTCCATCGCATTAAACAGGGTCAACCCTGCATGGCGGTAATACTGAGCCCCCTCGTCGCAACAGCCATCCTCCCCATATTCTTTTAGAAAATAATCCAGGCTTTTACAAGCTTTTTTGATAATTGCCTCCTGCATTTCTTCAGAAAGGTCCCTTGTAAATGCTGCTATGAGTACATTTTGAGTACACCATGCAGTCCAGTTATTCATAGGAGACTCTCCATCTCCCATCCACCAGAAATGCTCCTTTTGATATGGAGAAAATATTCTAGTCTCAAGATTATGGTTCACCAGCTTTGAAATTGTTGGACTAACCATATAAAGTACATCTCTGAGCAAATATTCTGCCATGGCCAAAACAGCTCCTGTTTCTGCTGCAAACAAATCAATAATGGGTCTAGTTACATCAGGAAGAATATGCTGAGGAGTATCTCTGAAGTAGGTATTATGGGCAGGGAGCTGCCAAGCTGTCTCCTCACAAATTAAAAACATAATATTGATAATGGAATCCAAAAAGCGTCCTTGATTTTCTGCACACTCTGCCAGCACTAACGCATCTAGTGCTATCCTTCTCTCAAACTGTTTATCCTCATAATTACTCCGGTTTCCTGTACGACAAAATTCCATATAATCTGATGCATAGATAGGAGAAAATTCATAGTTTAGCCACTTTTCTCCCTCTTTTATCAATGATACCCTATAATTTTCAGGTATCTTCTCCCAAGCTGTTCTATCACAAACAGCAGGATAGGCATCAAATAAAGCAGCAGGAACCGCATTTTCTGCAATCTCTTTAAACATAATGGCCTCCGTTTTTCATTGAAATCTTTCAATTCTGTAATCCATATGATTCATGTAACTATACATCAAAATATTGATTGATGTCAATTAAGTTAGAAATTTTTCTTTTATTATCTACTAAAATAGAGTGTAAAGCCCTTGACTTTTGCCATGGGGAGCATCAGAGCTAAATAGCCGCCTAATAGTTCTCCTATCATTGACTTTTATTGATATCCAAATTATACTAAGGAGTGTTTAAAGTTTGAAAATATGTCAACGGAATCTGGTAAAAATATAACAGGCTATGACAAAGATTTTTAACCTATATAGTTAATAAAATGAGGTAACAGATATGGATATTCAATCAGTTATTGTATTTGCTATGGAATTGACAGGAACTATTGCATTTGCAGCATCTGGTGCAATGGTTGGCATCCATTGTCAGATGGATGTCTTCGGAGTTACTGTCCTTGGAGTCATAACTGCTGTAGGAGGCGGAATGACAAGAGATATCATTCTGGGAAATGTTCCAGGAGCTCTTACCAAACCTATCTATGTAATTGTTGCAGTTATCACTGCATTACTGGTCTTTTTGGTCCTGTATTTTAAGAAAAACTTGTTGGATGGGAAATTTGGAATTTTATATGATAGAATCATGCTTGCCATGGATTCCATAGGACTTGGAATTTTCACAGTGGTGGGAGTAACCACTGGCATTGGAAATGGATATCTAGATAATACATTTCTTTTAACTTTTTTAGGAACATTGACTGGTGTTGGAGGAGGATTATTGCGCGATATGATGGCAGGAGTGCCTCCCTATATTTTTGTACGCCATATCTATGCCTGTGCCTCTGTGGCAGGAGCTTTAAGTTGTGTATGGCTTTACCGCAGCTTTGGACAGATTCCAGCATTGGTCATTTCGTCTGTTCTTGTCATATTAATCCGATTTTTGGCTGCTCGATACCACTGGAATCTGCCTCATATACAGTTAGAAAGTCGACAAAAGTAAAACTCTTTGAATATATTATGGGGTATCCCATTGGGCAGTTTAAATTGAGTCTATGTTCCAAGATATTGCCCTATCTTTGCTATAAAGGAAAGCACATCTTGTTTCATTCTCTCAGGAAAAGCAGTAAGTACAGGCGCTGTTTCAAAGCTCATTACTCCATCAAATTTTATATTTTTTAATCCCCTTATAAATCCATCCCAATCCGTTGATGGACGATTCTCACGTGTTTTTGTGAAGGTAAATGGAATTTGATGTAAATCAGAAATACCATCATTATCATGAATATGTAAAACTTTGAGTCGGCTCCCTAATGTTGTAAGAAAGCGTTCAAAATCTATTCCCACAAGGTTAGCATGTCCTGTATCAAAACAAAATCCTAAAACCTGTGCATGATATCTGTCATTGATACGGTCAATCCTCTCCACCATTTTTTTTGCATTGCAGCAGGGCCCCTCCACAAGATGACCACCTATATTATCATAAAGATTCTCAATGCAAATTGTAATTCCCATTTCCCTTGCCATAGGGGCAAGAAAGTCTAGAAAAGATTCTGTCTGTTCCCATTCTTTCTCCTCACTTCCCAAAAAATAAGCAAGCTTAAAACCATGTACAACTATATACGGACATCCAAAAAAAGCACATATTTTCATACTTTTGGGTGCAACTACATTCCATAGATAATCATTTAACTCCCTACTACCACCAGGCACATAATTGGGATATGGCATATGCATCTGATTGATTATAATATTCGCTGTTTTAGCAGCATATTTGTGGGAAGAAAAAAATATCTCAAGCTCCTGGATAGATTTGTCAAAAAAACTATTTATTTCTGACTGATAAATTGCCTTATTCAAAAGATACCCATTTAAACTGAAATCTGCACAGGAAAAACCCGTATTCTTTAAAAGCTGAAATCCTTTTTCTGGATAATTATCATCAATCACATTTTTGGTCTGAACGCCAACCCGCAATATAGTTACCCCCTTTCTAACCTGTCAAAATAAAATGATGGCATATATTCATCACTAAAAAACTTAATTCTATTGCTAATACCCATATCACGAAGTTGCTGTTCTATCTCACGATAGTAAATATTACAGATAAGTATCATACAATCTTCAGATATTGTATTCAAGCTCTCTGGAGGTTTTACTTCCAATCCACAAAATTCTGTACCCCAGAGTTTTGGGTTATTATCACAGGTAAATAACGGCGGATATTTTTCCCCATAACATTTCATATAGTTACGACACATATTTCCGGCTCCAAAAAGAACTATAAACTTGTTTTCTTTCAGCAGATTTTCAATTCCAATTTGCCACTTAAAATATTCTGCTGTTGCCTTAGCAAGTTGCATCAGCTGTGGACGTAAAAGGGGAGAAAACGAAGAAGCTGTATCTGAAAAGTTTAGAATTAATGCTCCATCAAATCCTATTTCCCGCAGACCTCGGATAAGTCCAAGCCAATCTGTACCACAATTCTCAAATTTTGAACATGTAAATGGCAACATAGAACTTTCTCTATACCCATCACAATCCCTCAGTACTACAGCCTTAATACGTTTTTGTAAAGAAAGAATAAATTCCTGCATATTTTGTCCACACAAATTACAGGTTCCTACATCCATACAAAAACCAAAGCGTTCCTCTCCTACTTCTTCATTCAATCGGTCAATCCAGAAGGTAGCTTCATCAGCATCCGAACAAATTCCACGAACTAAATGTCCGTTTATTTCTTGACATTGGTTTTCTAAAAGGATTTTAATATCATGTTTCTTTGCTTCTTTTCCTAAGCGCAAGTAAAATTGTCTGTTTACGTTCCATACATCTTCACGCTTTATTCCAGAAAATAATGGTTTTATAATTATATATTGACTTCCTGACTTATCACAGCACCGAATACTTTCCAAAGCCAAACAATATAAAGTCTCAGATAAATCTTTTCTCTTAGTGTTTCTTAATAAAAATGGGGCATAAGCTATAGGAGTACATAGACAAGCTTTTTGGCATTGTTCCAACATAGGTTTTATCGTGTTATATAATTCTGTCGGATATTCGGAAATCAAAATTTTCGGAGGTATTGTTATTTTCTTCTGTTTCTTCTGAATCTTTCCCAATTGTTCCAGTTCTCCTGCTGAACAAAAGGCTGACAAATCAAGCAGAATATTCCGAAATCCAGATGTTGTAACATCCAAAATTCCCTGGCCTGGATGGACAGTACTGATAATTCCTAGTGGGGTACAAATAATATCCACTTTTTAATCCTCCATTTCTTCCTATTGCATGATTTATTTGATAAACTTGTTTATTAAATTTTAGGTATTTTCGTGCTAATATAAGGATTTTATTATTTATTTTTGCTACATTTATATAGCATACAGAATAGTTCCTGTTCTTGAATTTCCATACTGACGAATATATAATTGATAGGTAGGGTTAATTTTCTTAATCAGTAAAGGAATATTAAACAAATCATCTGGTTTATGATAAAGACACACTGCTAGTTTAGGTTTATAATCTTTTAATATATTTTGGCATCCTTTTATTGCTTCCTGTTCAGAACCTTCTATGTCCATTTTTATGAATGTAGGTCTTTTATCATAAATAGCTTCGTCCAATGAGACAACATCAATCATGTAGTCACTCTCTTTGTCAGTTACAAAAGAGCTATCTGTTCCCAAAGCATAAAAATTTAATATAGTAGACTTACTCCACACTCCCATCTGATATAATTCATATCGATATTCCATCAAATTTTTTTCTATGGCATTTTTTTTACAGGCTTCAGGTTCAAAAATCACAATGTCTTTGTATCTCCCCTGGCACATTTCTAAAAACTTTATGGAAGTATCACCATCAAATCCTCCACAATCTATAAATACTTCTTCCTGCGTTAATTTAATCATTTCATCAAAGTATTCCTTTTCATGTGGGCTTATAACTTCCGACAGATCACCTATAATAAACGACCTTTTCATTCTTGCTAGATATACCTGTTTGGAAGTTTCTTCCTGTAACATTCTATATGCCTTTTTATATTCTTCTATATGATCTTCTAA
>DEPC01000019.1 GCA_002358555.1 Hungatella sp. UBA3402
ATTAAAGGGGCTGTTGCAAAATACGATTATTCTACAATATATAAGTAGAATATTCCAAATATCTAACCTCTATATTGTATGAATCTGTTATATTGCAACAACTCCCTTATAATCACTTGTGCAAAAATCAATGTCTAAACAAATCATAATAAAAAATATACTGCTGTAAAACTCCCTGGAATCCCTGGTATCGCTCCATCGGAAACCCTTTTTTATAATGATTTTCTAGCACCCACCGGATATGGGTATCAATAGGAAATGCCTCCAAATGATGCAGGGAATATAAACAGATACAGTCTGCCACCTTCTCCCCCACCCCAAACAGTTTCATCAATTCCTCCTTGGCCTTTTTATAGGACATCTGTTTTACTTTATCCAAATCTATTTTCCCAGAAACAACCATTTTTGCTGTCCGCACCACATATTTGCTGCGATACCCTAAATTGCAGGCCATAAGGGCATCTTCTTCCAGTTCTGCTAAAACCTCTGGTCGAGGAAATCCATAATATTCCTTTCCTTGCTCAGATATTCTTTTCTCACCATATGCTTCGCAGATATTCTCGATGCATCGCCGGATACGCGGAATATTATTCTGCTGAGAAATCAAAAATGAGACAATCATCTCCCAAAACTCCTGCCTCAAAATCCTAATTCCAGAGCCAAATTTCGCCGCACTAAGAAGATAAATATCTTTGGGATTTATCTGACTGATATAGGAAGCATAATCCTGTTCCAAGTCAAAATATCCTTTCCAAAAACTGTCAAATTCTTCTTGACTACAGCAAAATTGATACTCCCTCCCCTGTTGCATAATCTCTAAATACCTCTGTCCTGCTATCACATGATAAACATATTCTAAATCTTGAAGTTGAGAATTGTCTAGCTGCTTCTTTGCCTCTTGTTTCTTAATCTCGAACTGCCCGATATTCTCTTGAAGCCTGCTTTCTCTGCCATCTGTCAGACTCTGCCTCTCTTGCCTATTCATTCGGAAACATTGACCTGATTGGCATATCTGCTCCAAATCAAAATTCTCTGTCTGTATTTTGACCATAAATTTTCTCCTCTAACAATGAAAACTTCTGCAAATTTCTTTCTAGCCCCCTTGAAACTAATGTACTGTTAATTCAAAGATAAACATGTCAATACACTGGTTTGTAACAATCAGACTTTATCATTTCCGAACTATTAATCTAAAACAATCTCTTTTCCTTCCACATACTTCCGTTTCATATCATGCCTTATCTTCCGATTCTCTACCGAGTCAAATAGAATAGAAAAATCATAATCCTCTGGGTACAATTCTTCTGCTGCTACTTTAAGCTTCAGCCGCTTATGGTTTATCCATATTTTTTTATCTGCCAACTGAACCCTTAAAACCCCTTTTTCATTGGCCATCTGGCATACAATTCCAATCTTTTTATCTGGATATACGAATACGCTATCTCCCAACTGAAATTTTTCGGCAATCTCCTGCTTTTTTGCGCCTGTCTTTTTCTTCTGGATTCCTGCTGTTTTTCTTTTGGCCAGTTTTGCGCCCTGTCCTGAAAATTCCATTCCTTCTGGTAATTCATCTCCATATGCAGCTTTTAAAGCTGTCAAAAGCATCTCGTCAGGCATTCCCATTTTTCTGGCAATGTACAATGCGCAGCTTTCTCCTGCTTCTCCTGGAACTAGCTGGTACAAAGGCTGAAGACTCTCTTTATCAAATGTCATTCTGGCATTGAGCATGGTATCTTGTTTCTGAGCATAAACTTTCACTTCTGGATAATGAGTAGTAACCAGAAACATGGCTTTGCTCTTTTTTAATTCTTCCAATATGGCAATGGCTATCCCCATTCCCTCGGTAGGGTCTGTTCCAGAGCCAAGTTCATCCATAATCACAAGGCTATCCTGATTTACCCGTTCCAAAATATCCAGTACATTTGTAATATGAGCAGAAAATGTGGATAAGTTCTCAGAAAGATTTTGTCCATCACCGATATCACAGAGATAATTGCTGTTCATACAAAGCTCTGCCTCTCTGCATGCCACATGAAGACCACATTGAGCCATCATACAGTTAAGTGCCACTGTCTTTATGGCTACTGTCTTACCTCCCGTGTTAGGTCCAGTTATAATCAGCCCTTGAATTCTATTTCCTATCTCCAAGGTCAATGGAACACATATCTTTTTGTCAATCAGAGGATGTCGCCCTTCCTTTATCACAATCCTCCGTTCTGTGTTTATATTTGGCTCTGTTCCGCTGTATTCTAAGCTTAGCTTTCCCTTTGAGAAAATAAAATCCAGTTTCTCCATCATTTTGATATTTTGTTCCATAATCTCTGCCTGGTCTGCCACCAGCCCAGTGAGACAATATAAAATTCTTCGTTCTTCATTTTCTATATCAATCTGTAAAAGCTGAAGTTCCTCACAGAAACGGGCCACAGAACTAGGCTCTATAAACAGGGTATTGCCTGTGGAAGATTTGTCAATCACACTTCCATTTATCCGAAATTTATATTCCTTTTTCACTGGAACGCATAGATGTCCATTCCTAAATGTACTGAAACTGTCAGACATACAATCCTTATTAGCTCTCATAACAGAATCCGCTTTTTCTTTCATTCGGCTTTCTGTTCTCTCCATATCTTCTCTCAAGAATTTTAACAGCTTAGAAGCATTATCCTCCACTCTCCCATTTCTAATTTGAAGATGTATTGCCTCCTTTAACTCTTCCAAGCAATCCAAATTTTCATCATAATATGCCAAAGGAATCTCCTGCTGTTTACATTTATTCAGATAAGCTTTTAACCTCATAACTGCAACTAAAGAAATCTCTATCTCCTCAAGCTGGAAAGGAGTCAGGCAATCGCCCTTTTGTGCAAGAGTCACCCATTGTCGGATTCCTTCCAAGGATACCAATGGTGGATTTCCCCAGCCTTCTATTATTTTCTTTGCCTGGGTTGTCTCCTTAAGTCTTGCCAGCAATTCGCCTTCTGCTAAATACGGAGTTATTGCATGGATTTCCTTTTTTGCCCAATCTGTCAAAGCCAGCCCTGCCCATCTCTCTTTTATTTTGTCAAATTCTAATGATTTTTCTGTGTTTACCATTGTTTATTCCTCTCCTCAATAAATTATCCACTATCTAAAAGTTAATGGAATTGTAGTCTCCATTTTTTAATTACAAAAAACCATGAGTATCTACCTAACCTGTACATACATCATGGCTTCTAATTTTGACAGAATATAGAAAAGGAATACACACTAAAGAAAAATACAACCACTTTCCCTATGGCGTACCAATGACAGGAATGAGTTTTCAGACATATCCTAACAAAAAAGCATGACCATACAGCCATGCCTGCTTTTCAAAATCTTTTCCAGAATTAAGAAGCTTATCAATATATGCAAAGCATTTATAAGGCAGATACACCAGCAATAAAAATCTGCTGACTTCAGGACATACTTCTCCCTATAGTATATTCTTCTTTGAGAACTATCCTAAAGAGTATTTAGTTTGCTTTTTTCTTTACTGCCACAATGCTTAACATACACATATCTCTTTCTTCTTTATTTCATAGGAAATACCATAAGTCTTTTCTTTATAGCATTTCTTGTGCTGACTTTTGCTACATACAAATACAAAACTTGCCTAACAAAAATTATACTTATCCCATAGAGGGGTATTGTAAATAGCAAATTTATTTGTTGTTTCTTATAGAACATAATAAAAATGTTCTCCCATTATCATATATCAAATGCAATTATCTGTCAATCAAATTTGTTTTATTTCACTGTTAATTGAAAGGAAATATCACAATATTAAAGGGGCCAGTGAAACAATATAAAAATCAATGAAAGTACGGTTAATGATATTATCAAATCTGTTAGGGAAAAAATGCCAACTCCTCAATATTGACACAAACATAACAACACTATAAAATAGAGACAACATATACCGATGCCTCAGAGAGCAGGAGATTTTTCCTGCTTTGCCCTTATTCTCAAGACAGGAGAACATCATGATACAAGAAATTACACGAAAGTTAGCTACTCGCATAAAAAATCCCGTGTTTCGGGATTATGCTAATATGTATTTAGATATCTATGAAGATTTTATCTTCCAGTCAGAACATATTGGTCTTCCTTTTCATAAAAATTTGAATCAGGCAGAAGAATCTCGAACGCTGATCCAGGAACTTAAATCCTTAGGTGTCACAATTCGATGCAATGGTGCGAGCTTGGTATACAATCACCTTTCCTCAGCCTGTGAAGCTTGTAAAAAGGGAATCGGAACTATGACCTCTTACATATCGTTTCAATGTCATCGCAACTGTTTTTTCTGCTTTAATCCTAATCAAGAAAATTTTGAAGCGTATTTTAACAGGAAAAATAATTGGAGCTCAGAACTTGAGCAGATTAAAAATCAGGGAGGAATTCTGACCCATATTGCTTTGACTGGGGGAGAGCCCCTTTTATATTCTGATGATACTATAGCGTTTTTTAAGAAATCCAAAGAACTTTTCCCCACTGCTCACAGACGCCTGTACACATCTGGAGATTTGCTAACAGAAGATATTCTAAAGAATCTTCAACAAACAGGTTTAGAGGAAATCCGTTTCAGCTATAAGATAGAGGACGATAACTCTCTCAAAGAGAAAATTTTACATCAGATGGATTTAGCAAAATCGTATATTCCTGCTGTCAGTTTCCCCGCCGATGTCATGTAGACATGATGCTGGTAGGGATTTTTGTCAAACAGGAATATACAACTCACTATCACATAAAATGCAAACACAAACCATGTGCTGTGTTTGACCAGAAAATCAATTAGATTGCGCACCTGACAGTTTGTTATTGACCGGGTTGAAGTTGTGTATGTTATATGTTGAAAACATTCCGGCATTAGTGTGCCGGAATGTTTTCGGGGTAATGCGGAGTTTATCGTATGAGGAACGAGAAGTGGTCGATGTTCTTAAGCGCCACACCTGTGCCCTTGGCTACCGCGAGAAGAGGCTCGTCGGCCACGTGGAACTGGATGCCGATTTTGTCGGTGAGACGTTTGTCAAGACCGCGAAGCATCGCACCGCCGCCGGCAAGCCATATACCGTTGTGCACGATGTCGGCATACAGTTCGGGCGGCGTATTCTCCAATGCGCTCAAGATGGCGGTTTCAATCTTGGAGATTGATTTCTCCAGGCAGTGCGCCACTTCCTGATAGCATACNNAATCGTATATTCCTGCTGTCATAGTGGAGATGCCAGTGATGCCTGATTCCGAAGAAGAAATGAAATCTCTTTTAAAATGTTTGGACCATATGAGAATATTTGGAATCAATCTATTAGAATTAGGATTTCCTTATTACAATCAGGGGGCATTTTCTGCAAAAGGCTATCAACTGAAATATCCTCCCTATCAGACCTTATATAATTTCAGTTATGCAGGTGGATTGCCCATAGCAGGAAGTGAAGTGATAGCTCTTCGACTTCTCCGTTATGCGGTAAAGGAAAAATTAACCCTTGGTATCCACTACTGCTCTCTGGAAAATAAAAATTTTGGTCAGCTATATCAGCAGAACTATCCATTTGCCACTGAAAACAGCACCATGTATTTTTCCAAAAAGGATTATTACCTTAAGACCATCAAAGCTTTTGGAACGGATGCAGCAGAAGTATATCAGATTTTTAAAAAGGCTGGTATTGACCGCTATCTATATGATAAAAAGAATAAATTTATTCAGTTTCATCCTGGGGATGCCTATCTACTTAAAGGTCGCTCTATAGAATTAGCAGTGTCTGTGAATGTCATGGAAGAGCGCAACAGCGAAATCGTTACAAGAGAATTAAAGTTGCTACGTGCTTTCATTGAGGATTGCAGACCAGAAAATCTTTAGCTGATTAAATTTTCAAATGCACTCTAACCAAATCCTTTTTAAAGTATAGCTATCTATGAAATAATCCATATCCAGAATTATGATATCGTTATGTAACTACCATAATCAATTCGCTCATGCCTTTTATTATTGCTTATATTTAATATT
>DEPC01000015.1 GCA_002358555.1 Hungatella sp. UBA3402
CGCCCCAATATATAATTTTTTCTTATCTTTTTCATAATTAATATTGATTTTACTTATATCAATTTTGCGTGTATTCTTAATATGTCATATGGATTTACGAAAATTGAATGATAAATGAAACAATCCAAAGGAGGATTTCAACAAATGGTAAGAGCAATTGTAGGGGCTAACTGGGGTGACGAAGGCAAGGGAAAAATTACTGATATGTTGGCAAAAGAATCTGATATCATCATCAGATTTCAAGGTGGCAGTAATGCAGGTCACACGATTATCAACAATTATGGCAAATTCGCCCTTCATTTACTTCCATCTGGTGTATTTTATGGGCATACTACCAGTATTATTGGCAACGGAGTGGCATTGAATATCCCATATCTGCTCAAAGAACTCCAATCACTGACAGACCAGGGTGTACCTGCACCCCAAATTTTAGTATCTGACCGCGCCCAAATCCTTATGCCATATCATGTGTTATTTGACACATATGAGGAGGAACGTTTGGGCGGCAAATCTTTTGGCTCCACGAAATCAGGAATTGCTCCCTTCTATTCTGATAAATATGCAAAAATCGGATTCCAGGTAAGTGAGCTTTTTGATACTCCCACTTTAAAAGAGAAGGTGGACAGAGTTTGTGAACTGAAAAATATCATGTTAGAGCATCTCTATCACAAATCACCGATTGACCCTCAAGAACTGCTGGAAACCCTTTTGGAATATCGAGACATGATTGCTCCTTATGTATGTGATGTATCACAATATCTTTATGATGCCATAAAAGAGGGCAAAAATATCCTTCTGGAAGGACAGCTTGGCTCCTTAAAGGACCCAGACCATGGCATTTATCCTATGGTAACTTCCTCTTCCACTTTAGCTGCCTATGGAGCTATCGGAGCAGGGATACCTCCCTATGAAATCAAGAACATTACCACTGTAGTCAAGGCATACTCTAGTGCTGTGGGAGCAGGTGCCTTTGTTACAGAAATTTTTGGAGACGAGGCAGACCAACTTAGAAAACGAGGCGGCGATGCAGGAGAATTTGGTGTGACTACTGGACGTCCTAGACGTATGGGCTGGTTTGATGCAGTTGCCTCCCGCTATGGATGTCGGATTCAGGGAGCTACAGAGGTTGCTCTTACTGTTCTAGACGTTTTGGGTTATTTAGATGAACTTCCTGTCTGTGTAGGTTATGAGATTGATGGAAAGGTGACAAAAGACTTCCCCACCACAGTTTATCTTGAAAAGGCTAAACCAGTTTATACGAAACTGCCAGGTTGGAAATCTGATATTCGGGGAATCAAAAACTATGAAGACCTTCCAAAAGAATGTAGAGATTATGTTGAATTTATTGAAAAAGAATTGGGAGTAAAGATTTCCATGGTTTCCAATGGACCAGGAAGAGATGAGATTATTTTTAGGTGATTGCGAAACTCATAGCTCATAATTTGTAAGTTTTATATAGAAATACATATTAATTTAACTGGTTGTACCAGTTAAAATTGGTAGGAAGAAGTAACGCTACAATCCAGGTTGTCCTCTGCCCTGCAGCTTTGGAGTTGCAGGACGCAGAGCAGTCTAGTTGTGAGCGTTACTTTTAGCTATAAATTTTAACTGGCCCAACCAGTTAATTTATAGTGAGGAGAGAATCAAAAAGGGATATTAAAAAAATGCGAATTTATATGGATTTCAGAGTTTACAATTACCTATCTAAACCTATATGCAACTTTTGATGTTGCACCAGCCCCCTATGAAAGCCCATTATTTTGATGAATCAGCTCTTTTTTATTGTATCAATGGAATAAATCTATTTCCTTTGTCAGCATCTCCATCAATTTCTTCCCTGCTGGAGACATAGAACTTTTCTCGTTGGAGGCTATACATATATGTCGAATAGGCATCTCTTCCTCAAACTTCAAACAAAACAGTTCTCCGGTTTTTAGCTTTTCCTTTGCAAAATCTTCTACCACACAACCAATTCCCATATTCCTGACAGCAAACTGTACTACGATATCACTTGTTGCAAGTTCAAATTCTGGAGCCAACTTTACTCCCCATCTTTCAAGATACTGGTCCGTAAATACTCTGGTGCTAGTATTAGTTTCCAGAAGTATACAGGGAAGATTTTCCAGCTCTTTATACTGCAAAGTCTTTCCTTTCAAAGATAAGAATTTTTCTCCTGCTACAAACACATTTCTAATCTTTTGCACATGAATCAGCTTTACATCTCCATGGGTAGTCACTGGTGTGCTGACAATACCAAAATCGATTTTCCCATCATATAGGGATTTCATAGTTTCTGGTGTTGGGGCATTGGACACACTTACCTTTACTTTAGGATAGGTTTCATGAAAATCTTCCAAATAAGGCAAAAGATAAAATTGTAATGTCATATCACTAGCCCCAATACGGATTTCCCCTGTATCCAACTCCTGAATTCTTCGCAAAGCTCGTTCACCTTCCAAAATCATGTCCAATCCTCGTTCCACATAGCTATACAAAAGTTCTCCTTCTTGGGTTAGGTAAACTCCTTTGGAAGTCCTGACAAACAGTTGGCAGTTTAATACGGTCTCCAACTGCTTTACTGCCTGACTTACCGCTGGCTGAGAGATACAGAGCTGTTCTGCTGCCATAGTGATGCTTCCCAACTTTGTTACATGATAAAAAACTCGGTAATACTCTAAACTAATGTCCATGTATCTACCACCTTATTATCAGATAAACAAGACTTGGTTCTTAGACCCTTAAATCTTCCTTCAAACTATCCACCACCTTCTGCACAGTCCCTTCTTTAAAAGGATTGCTGAGCCCAGCCAGCTCAAGTAGTTCAAAATATCCTCTGCTTCCTCCAGCTCTGCACAACCTACAGTAATCACTCCATGCCTGCTCTCTGTTCTTTTTCATATGCCCATAAAACTCAAAGGCTCCCATCTGGGCCAAAGCATAGTCAATATAATAGAAAGGAAACAGAAAAATATGCTGCTTTTGCATCCAAAATCCGCCTTCTTCCAAAAATTTATTGTCCCCATAATCTCTCCATGGCAAATAAATCTTTTCCAGATCTTTCCATACCTTTCTCCGTTGTAAAGCTGTCATAGTAGGATTTTCAAATACTTTATGCTGAAATTCATCGACACAGACCATATAAGGCACTGACATCAAGTTTTCTGCTATATGGGAATAGCGATATCTATCTGCTTTATCTCCAAAAAACAGCTCCATCCATGGATATGTGAAAAATTCCATAGACATCGAATGAATTTCTGCCACTTCATAACTAGAAAATACCATATCAATAAGCTTTAAATTTCTGGAAGCAGTATAAGCTTCAAAAGCATGGCCTGCTTCATGAGTCAACACATCTACATCTGCATCTGTCCCATTAAAATTGGCAAAAATAAATGGGGACATATATTCTGGAAGAAATGTGCAATATCCACCTCCCCGCTTTCCATACTTGGTATCTAAATCGAACATTTCCCGTTCTACCATAAAATCAAAAAATTCACCCGTTTCAGGAGAAAGCTCTTGATACATCTTTTGAGCCTTCTTTACCAATTCTTCTCGTTTTCCTATCGGAACTGCATTGCCTTCTGAAAACATAATTGCTTCATCATAATAGTAAAGCTTCTCCACTCCCAGTCGTTTGGCCTGTTGCTCTCGCAATCTTTGGCATACAGGCACAATTACGTCCCTAACCTGTCTGCGGAACTGTTTTACATCTTCTGCCTGATAATCATATCGTCCTCTACTTAAATAAATATAATCAATATACGAATCAAACCCTAGTTTTTTGGCAATATTCACCCTTACCTTTACCATTTTATCATAAATCTTATCCAATTCTGGTGCTATCTTTTCATATAAATCTGCCCATGCAGTCATAGCTTCTTTTCTCTCTTGTCTGTCTGTGCTCTGCATAAACTTCTGAAGTTCAGAGAAATTACAGGTTTTCTCACGGAAATTGGTGACAGCTCCTGCAGAAACTTTTGAGTATGCCTGCTCTAAATTGGCCTGTTCCACCAGTTCTGGCACAACACTAGGATTTGACAACTTCTGGTTCACTTCCATTTTTTTAAGATAAAAGTCTCCAAATTCTTCTTCCCATTTATCATGAAACGGAGATTCTAAGATAACTTTCTCCTCCTCCTGATATAAAAGTCCCATTTTGGGGTCTTCCTGATTAAAATAAGCCATCTCCTTTTGATAGAACTCATCATTTGTATCTATGGTATTGCGAATATGGGCAATGGTCTCTATGGTATTTTGACGGTTGGACTTCTTTCTTTGTTCTAGGAATAGTTGTTTCATCTCCTCATAAGATTTTGCAAGTTTTAGTTGTCCAATATAGAGTTCCATCTCCTTTCTGGCCATTTCCATATCAATCCCTTGATATGATATCTCTGCAAATGTTTCCATACATAGTTTCCTCGCTTTTCTTTTTATTGACAGAATTTAAAGCAGTTGTTTCTTATAATTTATCCCCCATTCTTCCATAGCCATAATGATAGGACGCATAGACTGTCCCAAGTCATTTAAAGCATATTCCACACGAGGCGGCACTTCTGGATAAATAGTCCGTGTAATAATTCCAGCTGTTTCCATAGAACGCAGGCTATCTGTCAGTACCTTTTGGCTGATACCTTCTAAAGACTTTTTTAATTCATTAAAACGCCACGGACGTTGTAAGAGGTTCCTCAAAATCAGCAATTTCCATTTACTCCCAATAAGTTGTATGGTTGTTGCTACTGGGCATTCTGGTAGCTCCTCTTTTGTTAGCATAAAATAACTCCTTTCAAAAGTTAAAAAAAGAATGTTGCACTCAAATTATAATATAACATCATTTTTTATTCAAGAGAATGGGTTACAAAAAAGTAACTAAGTAATAGATTTGTGCGTACTTTTTTTCACTTTTGTCGTGTTGTACAATGAAATCAAGGAACAGTAACTGTTCCAAAATTCACAATGGAGGTATTAGAAAATGGCACTTTCAAATTTAATTGGTTGGAATGAAACATCTGTTACATCTGCTTGTGGCTCCGCCTGTGGTGCCGGTGACAAACCAGAAGAAAAACCTGCTGCCTGTGGCGCTGGTGATAAGCCAGAAGAAAAGCCTGCTGCTTGCGGTTCTTCCTGTGGTGCTTCAGACAAAGACAAATAAATAAGTTCATTTCTAACTGTTTCCGGCAGGACTGTTTTTCCTGCCGGAAATAACTCCAAATATGTTCGACTTTATCGGTTTTTAATAGATGTCATAAAGTTACAGAGAAAGGAAATCCATATGAAACAATATTTTGCCTTTCAATGGCATATTACAGATGAGTGCGACCAGCGTTGTAAGCATTGTTATATTTTTTCAGAAGATAATTGTAAGAAGTTAGATTGCATGGATTGGACTCAGATGCAGGAAGCTTTCTATAATTGTCTTGACTTCTGCGAAGTTTATAAGAGACTGCCTTATTTTTATATTACAGGAGGCGACCCCATTTTACACCAAGATTTCTGGCGGCTTCTTGCTCTGATCAAAGAACATGAAATGCCATTTACCATTTTGGGGAATCCGTTTCACTTATCAGACAAGATTTGCCAAAAACTAAAATCATATGGGTGTCAGAAATATCAGCTTTCTCTTGATGGAATGAGAGAAACGCATGATTGGTTCCGCAAGCCAGGTTCTTTTGATTGTACTCTTGAAAAAATTGGATGTATCAAAAAAGCTGGTATTCGTTCTGTTATTATGACTACCATATCTCATATGAATATCAAGGAAATTCCTGATATTATTGATGCAGTGGCTACTGCTAAAGCTGATATATTTGCTTTTGCCCGCTGCTGTCCGACCAGCAAAGAAAAAGATATTGGTATTTCTCCATATGAGTATAGAGAATTGCTTGATATCTGCTACCATAAATTTCAGAAATATGAAAAGGAAGGTTGCTCCACTTATTTTAACAAAAAAGACCATCTTTGGACTCTTTATGAGTATGAAAAAGGTATTTTCAAAATCCCAGAAAATGCACAGAAGGGTATGGTATATGGCGGCGGTAATTGTGGCAACTGTCATATGACAATTTTGCCGACAGGAGATGTTTATGCCTGCCGTCGGGTGCAAAATAGCAATGTTGGAAATGTATTTAATGACCGACTTGCCGACATTTGGGTATGCAAAATGGAGGAGTACCGTAATTATACAAAATTTGAAAAATGTTCTAAATGCGAATTATTGGCCTATTGTCGTGGCTGTCCTGCAGTTGCAAGTGGAAGGAATGGAGACTTTTATGCGGCTGATCCGCAATGTTGGAAGGAGGTTGTTTGATTATGAATGAAACAATACAGACAATTTTTCACCGTCGCGCGATTAGGCGTTTCGATACAAAGCAGATTGACGAAGACCTTTTACAGCAGATTTTAGAAGCGGGACTTTATGCACCAAGTGCAGGGGGTAAACAGGGGGTAATTCTTGTTGTATGTCAAGATAAGGAAGTCAATGAACGATTAGGAAAAATTAAGCGTGCAAATTCTAATCCCCATATGGCAACAAAAACAAACTATGTATCTAGAGAACAGCCAAGTATCGCAGATGACCCAAAACTGACAAATGCTTTTTATGATGCCCCAACAGTTATCACAATGTTTGGTCCCAAAAATTTTCTTTTTTCTGTAGATGATTGTGCAGTTGCTGCCGAAAATATGATGTTAGCAGCAGATTCTTTAGGAGTCGGTTCTTGCTATATTGGTCAAGGCTGGACGGCATTTGCAGATACGTATGGGCAAGAAATTCTGCGTAAATGGGAAATCCGCACGGATTATTATGCAGTCATGCAGTTTCTGCTGGGTTATCCAAAATCAGGCGACAATCACCCTACAGCAAAACCTAGAAAACAGGATAGAATATTAAGAGTTTGACTTAAAAAGAGACAGTTGCAAAATAATAGATTTCTATAATATACAGGATAGATAATTGGAACATCACATCTATATATTGTAGAACCATAGTATTTTGCAACCTCCCCTTTGATTCTCATAAAAACCTCTGTGTCAGAGGTTTCCTGTAACAGCTTCATGTTACACAGTAATCTCTACTGTCATTCCCAAACATTCTTTATTTTCTTCCAAAACAGGATTGATTACATCTGTCAAAAATTCCTCTACCTGCTCTGGAGCACGGCCAACATACTGCATAGGTTCCATAGTTTTTAAAAGTTCTTCCATAGAAAGCCCAAATGCTGGGTCAGCGGCAATCAGCTCTAATAAGTTATTATCCAATCCCTTCTCTTTGACATTTCTGCCAGCTTCCATAGAAAGAGTCCGAATCTTTTCATGAAGCTCCTGTCTATCTCCTCCTGCTTTTACGGCATCCATCATAATGTTTTCTGTTGCCATAAAAGGAAGTTCTGCCATAAAATGCTTTTCAATCACCTTTGGATATACCACCAATCCATCTACTATATTAAGATACAAATCCAAAATTCCGTCCACAGCAAGAAATCCCTCTGGAATACTGAGGCGCTTATTTGCAGAATCGTCCAATGTCCTTTCAAACCATTGAGTGCTTGCCACTAGCATAGGATTCATCACATCAGACATCACGTAATTAGACAAGGAGGCAATCCGTTCACTTCTCATAGGATTTCTCTTGTAAGCCATAGCAGAGGATCCAATCTGATTTTTTTCAAAAGGTTCCTCTATCTCTTTCAAATGCTGTAACAGTCGTACATCATTGGAAAACTTATGAGCACTCTGGGCAATCCCTGCTAAAACATTGAGCACTCTGGTATCAATTTTCCTAGAATATGTCTGTCCAGATACTGGATAACAGGAGGTAAATCCCATCTTTTTTGCAATCATCTCATCAGCTTGACGGCATTTTTCATGATTGCCATCAAACAGTTCCAAAAAACTTGCCTGCGTTCCGGTAGTTCCCTTAGAGCCAAGCATCTTCATGGAGGTCAAAACATAGTCTAAATCCTCCAAATCCAAATATAAATCATGGAGCCATAAAGTAGCTCTCTTTCCCACGGTTGTAGGCTGGGCAGGCTGAAAATGGGTAAATGCCAGGGTAGGCTGATTCTTATAATGATCTGCAAACTTAGCCAACTCTGCCATGACATTAATTAACTTTTTCCTTACCAGCTTTAAAGCATCTGTCATAATAATGATATCTGTATTATCTCCTACATAACAGGAGGTTGCTCCCAGATGGATAATCCCCTTTGCTTTGGGGCATTGCTGGCCATAGGCATAGACATGGGACATAACATCATGGCGCACCAATCTCTCCCGTTCTTTTGCCACCTCATAGTTGATATCCTCTGCATATGCCTGTAACTCGTCAATCTGCTCTTGTGTAATCGCTAACCCTAATTCCTTTTCTGTCTCTGCCAATGCAATCCACAGCTTCCTCCAGGTTTTAAATTTTTTATCCGGCGAAAAAATATATTGCATCTCCTTACTGGCATATCGCTCAGAAAGAGGACTTTGATATCTCTCATTCATTCGGTTTTGCTCCTTTTTTATACAAAATTATCTGATATAATCTCCTCGGATATCCTCTGTAGGAGGGGCAATCGGATATTCTCCGCTAAAACAGGCAGTACAGATAGGCAATCCCCCTGCTAAACTGGAAAGCCGTTCTATATTTAGATAAGAAAGCGAGTCTGCCCCAATCAGTGTACAGATCTCCTCAACCGTCTTTCCATGGGCAATGAGTTGGTCTTCAGAAGGAATATCTGTTCCAAAATAACAAGGATGTAAAAACGGCGGTGCACTCACCTTCACATGAATTTCCTTTGCACCTGCTTCTCTCAGCATACGCACAATCTGATGACTGGTAGTTCCTCGAACAATAGAATCATCAATCATGATTATCCGTTTTCCTTCCACAGCTTCTTTGAGCACATTTAACTTTACCCGAACTGCTGAAACTCGATTGCTCTGTTTGGGTTTAATGAAGGTCCTTCCCACATAAGAATTTTTCACAAAAGCTGTTCCATAAGGAATACCAGATTCTTGGGCATATCCTAAAGCAGCAGCATTGCCTGACTCCGGCACACCCACTACCAAATCCGCCTCCACTGGAGAATCTTGGGCTAAGAAACACCCTGCCAACACTCTGGAATGGTACACACTGACATCATCAAACACAGTATCTGGTCTGGCAAAATAAATATACTCAAACACACATCTTGCCTGTCTTTTTCTATCTGAAAAACACATGCTTTTATCGGATTCTATTCCATTTTCTGTGATTGTGACAATTTCCCCAGGTTCCACATTCCGAACAAACTCTGCCCCAATCGTAGCAAGTGCGCAGCTCTCCGAAGCTAAGATATAGGCTTGCTCTTTCTTTCCAAGACATAAGGGTTTAAATCCAAAAGGGTCTCTTGCTCCAATCAATTTTCTTGGACTCATAATCACCAAAGAATAGGCACCCACAATCTTTTTCATAGCATTTGCAACTGCTTCCTGAACATTCTTTGTCTGAACCCGTTCTCTGGCAATATGATATGCAATCACCTCGGAATCAATGGTGGTCTGGAAAATGGCTCCATTATATGCCAGCTCTTGACGGAGTTTAGGGGCATTGATTAAGTTACCATTATGTGCTAATCCCAAGGTTCCTTTGATATAATTTAATACCAACGGCTGAGCATTTTCCCTAGTGCTGCTTCCGGCTGTAGAATAACGCACATGTCCAATACCAATATTCCCCTTCAGTCCCTCCAAGGTCTCTGGAGTAAAGACTTCATTACAAAGTCCCATCCCTTTATGAGCAAGAACCCTTCCTTTTGGTCCTTTTGTATCGCTAACCGCTATGCCACAGCTCTCCTGTCCCCTATGCTGCAAAGCGAAAAGGCCATAATAAATAGTAGAAGCCACATCTTTGCCTTCTAAATCATACATTCCAAAGACACCGCACTCCTCATGAAGCTTCTCTATCTTGTCCTGTTCCAAATCTTTATTCATGTTTTATTCCTTTAATTTAAAGCAGCTTTATTTTTTTGCATACTTCTTATTGGATACCCAAACGCTTAAAGACCTCGTTATAAGCATCCTCTACATTTCCCAAATCTCTGCGAAATCTGTCTTTATCCAATTTTTCATGAGTTTCCTTATCCCAAAGACGGCAGGTATCTGGAGACACTTCATCAGCCAAAATAATTTGTCCGTGGAAACGTCCAAATTCAATCTTAAAGTCAATCAATTCAATGCCAAGGCTGGCAAAATAGCCTTTCATCACCTCATTTACTTTAAAAGCATATTTGCTGATGGCATCAATCTCTTCCTGGGTAGCCAATTCTAATGCTAAAGCATAATAGCTGTTGATAAATGGGTCATGAAGTTCATCATTTTTATAGCTGAACTCTAAGGTTGGCTGCTTTAACTGAATTCCCTCTTCCATTCCCATCTTTTTGGCAAAGCTGCCTGCACTGAAATTGCGGATAATCACCTCAAGAGGCACAATCTCCACCTTTTTCACTGCGGTCTCTCTATCATTCAATTCTTCAATCAGGTGGGTTGGCACACCCTCTTTTTCTAATAGCTTAAATATATGGTTTGTCATCCGGTTATTGATAGCACCTTTTCCTACAATCGTTCCCTTTTTCTGACCATCAAAAGCAGTTGCATCGTCCTTGTAGGATACAATCAGCACATCTGGGTCATTCGTTGTAAAAACCTTTTTTGCCTTTCCTTCATACAATAACTCTTTTTTCTCCATTCGTATCCACCTGTCCTTTTCTTAAATTAAATAAATAGCTTCTTACTCTTGAAAACACAGAAAGCGCGTCTTAAGCGCACTTCCCTTCTATACGTGTTGATTATAATACAGCCTTTGTTTAAATACAATATCTTCTTTATAGAAATTTTCTATACCTTATGACACGAAATGTCCCCACTCCGAAGGAGTCTGTACTATCGTGTGCCCTTTGAGTATATTTGTCTGGTCTTTAGTCCTTCAATTCTTCCCTTCTATAAAAATCTATCATCCCTTCTTTTAACCGGAAGCGAATTCCATAGATTTCGTCCTTTTCTGGGTCTCCTGGTGTAGTTTCATCCTGATTTTCCATAGGTTTCTTAACTTCCGATTGCTGGTAAATGACAACCTCATTGCCCTCTCTGACTTCTACCACAGGGAAAGGAAGTTGTCCCTGTATTCCTAAGACTGCCAGTTCTATGATGATAAACAAGGCACAAACATAACGGATATGTTCTCTTTTCCATCGTTCCTTTTTAAATTTTCTCCAGGGTTTTCGTTTTGACATGATGATACCTCATAATTTAAGAGCTTTTGTTAGATATAGAGAAGAAGATTCAGAATCTATACCTTATGAGCTTATGACACAAAGTGTCCCCATTCCGAAGGAGTCTGCATTATGGTATGCCCTTTAGGTATATTTTTATATCTATACCTTATCAAATTTGCTGTTGTTTGTAAATAGTAATGGGGAGAATTCTTAGTATCTATCTAAAAATCTATCTTTTCTCTAAAAAATAAAAGATTATTATTACTTGTTTTTTATAAATGACAATATAATTTTATTTTTTGTTATCACCATAATAGCTAAATAACAAATGACACTAATTATAACACTTATCATAATCCTAAGAATTATATTAGTAAATATTACTTTTGATAATGTACAAACTAAAGCTATAATTAAACATCCAGCCCCTATATTCTTTTTATTTATATTAGAATTTTTTTCATAATACTCTTTTGCTCGATATATACAAGAAATATATACCACTATTTCTGCAATTATAGTTGTTAATGCAGCACCTTCTATTCCCATCAATGGGATAAATATAAAATTAAAACTTAAATTTATCAATGCCGAAATAATAGTAGCCCTCAAAAAAAATTTTTCTTTTCTATTAATAATTAATACACCATTTGCAAATAATATAGAATACAAAGAAAATAACATTGCAATACATAAAAATACCAATGACATATCGCCATTAATATATTCTTTACCTCCAAATATATAAAGAATATCTCTACTTATAAATGCTAGACCAACAACTGCTGGAAAGGCAAAGGTGGTTATAAAATCATTTAAGTCATTTAAAAAACCATTATATAAGCTTTTCTTCTCTTTCCCCAAATAACTAGCTAATCTAGGAATAGAAACAGTTATCATTGCACTTAGTATATTTTTTACAATAGTATAAATTTTGGTGGTAAGGGTATAAATTCCAATTTCTCTATCAGATTTAAAAAATCCTAACATAGTAATATCAGACTGAACATAAATTGTCATTGTAAGAGAAATACAAAAAAGTGAGAATATTGGAGTAATATGATGTTTCCAATTATTTCTTTTAATTAATTGTATAGGAATATATTTTTGAGTATAAAATAAATTAGTAATTGAAGACAAAAAATTTGTTAAAACAGTAATTATAGCATAGATTAAATAATCATTAGTATTTTTTACAAACAAAAATGTTAAAAACAGACTTACTAATTGAAATATAATAGTTCTAATAGTTATAAATGCAAAATCTTCATATATTGTATTAATCCAATCTCTTCCTAAAACATTACTAAATATGTTCCAACTTAATATACAGAATAAAGTATATTCTTGATTGATTCTAGGAATAATTAGAAGAATTATTAATAAAATAGTATAAGAAGAAAGCATGGCAATAACATTGATAGTGAATATTTCTGATATAAATTTTCTTATTCTAACACTATCATCACGTATTCTTGCCCCTTCCCTTAATGCATAAGTTGGAATTCCTAAAGAGGCAAATATCAAAAAATATTGAATAATAGAATCTGCAAAGCTAAATTTTCCTAATCCATCTGCTCCTAATATTCTGCAAATATATGGATAGGTTAAAAATGGTATCAGTATTTTACAGCATTGTCTAAGAATATTTAAGAAAG
>DEPC01000220.1 GCA_002358555.1 Hungatella sp. UBA3402
AAGATAATAGAAATAAGAGGTTTAGCAATAGTTACAAGAATAGTTATTATTACTAATTTTTGATATTTAAAATCTACTCTTTGACTGCCTGACCAAAAACTAAAAGCACTACTTGTCCAAATCATAATAAACATGCAAACCATTTGAACTGTTGTCAAAGAAAATAATTTATTCACCCAATTATGCAATAGTACATAAATAATTGACCAAAGTAAGACTAAAGTAATGGTTAATCCTTGTAAGGATGAAGAGTATTGTTTCTTTTCATTTTCATATTTAACCATTCCCTGTGTATATACACCACTCCACAAATTTAAAGAAACAACAATCAGCATAATACTTTCCCAAGAAGCATAAATATTAAATTGCCCATACTCGGAAGCTGATAATAATCTTGTAAAAATTGGTGTAGTTATACAGGAAATTCCTTTTTGTAGAAAAGCGCATATCAAAAACCAGCATGATGCTCGAATCTGCAAAGGTATATTATGATATTTTACAATTAGCTTTCTTATCATCTTATCTTCCTATCTCTTTAACCCTCTTTGAATTAAATTATACTAAATTTCTTTCAACTAAAATTTTATCTACCAATTCTGTCGATGTATATGACTCTTGTTTCCAAATGGGTATTTTTTCTTTTAAAATTCTTTTATACTGTATATAATCCCTTTCTACTTTCTCAAATTTGTTTCTTAATATTTCTTCACTCAATTCATTAATATCTATACAATATTCTGACAACTCTGCATTTTCCATAAAACCAGACATTTTCTGTTCATATGCTATAGAGATAAAAGGAATACCCATTTTAGCAGAAAAAATATTAGAATGATATCTCATACCTACAACATAATCCAAATTTTCAATCACATACTGTTGGAAATAACAGTCATATTCTTCCTTTACAGGTAATATATAGCAATTTTTTTCTAAAAAAGAATGCATATATGTATAATCATTTTCTTTTCCAAATAACTGAGGAATAAAAAGAATTCCAATCTTTCTTTCATACAAATATTTGATGAATTTTTGAAATGTTGTATTTATTCTGTATACTAAAGCAATATCTCCAGCATATTTAGGATTCCATTGCAAATCCGTAATAGTCATTCCAACAATGTGCTGAAATTTTGAGATAAATTTCTGAAGTTTTTCATCTTTGGAAAAAATAGTACTATATTTTTCAGAATCTATACCTTTTGGTACAGGTTTTTTGTACTATTATATATAAAAACTTATTATTACATATCTCTCATCTTGTTCAAAATATTCGTACCTTGCTACGAAAATAAAGACTCTATTTTCATTATAGGCTGTGATAACCTTTCATGATTCGTTGAAAATTTTGTTTTTTGCCATCAGTTCCAATTTTTGAATGGCATAGATTTCATTTTTATTATTTTTTGTTGGAAATGATACTGAAGATACTGAAAATCAGACATTACAGAGTATTTTGCATACCAGCAAATTTTTGATAGAAAATCCATCTTTCCTATGATAAAATAACAGAATCAAAATCACATGGAGGTACAATATGGCTGAGCAGGACTTTTTTCATGCTGCATTAGCAAACTTTATGTTTGACACAGCCAGCAGTGGGGCAATCCGGCATCTGGCAGACCGAGGATATACTGTGGAGCAAATCAGGAAACACCTAGATTTTCCCACCCCTTATGACCGAATTCAGAAAACAGTATGGGAACATTTTCTTCATACAAATGTTTTGCGTTTGGAAGAACCAGGAACTGCAGGTATTCAGGAAACCTATGAATATATCACAGAATATGACCAATATGGAAGGAAGAGTTTTCGCCGTACAACACTTATGTCTGAATATGAGAAACCAGTTGTATGGATAGAGGAGACAGCTCTAGGCAAAACTGCAAAAGAGCTGTCCTCGCTTTTATCAAAACTCTGCATAGAAAATGGAGAAGATACCGCCTATGTTTCCTGTGATTTTGGATTAACAAGCAAAAGAGAATCAAAAAAATATAGCGAGATGTTAAGTCTTTTGGATAAAGATGACCAAGAGTATATCTTGGGCCTTCCTTGGGAGAGAAAAAAAGTCTATCACCGCTTAAATCAGCGTATGCGAAATATTGTGTCCCGTTTATACGAACATGGAGAATTCATTGGCACCTGTTATTTCATGAATATAAAAAAGAAACTCTTGCTCTCTCCAGAAACAGATGGGAAAATATTGGAGTATTCTTCAGAATGCTGAATTAACTCTGGCAACAAGTTGCATCTATATAAGGTTGTTATCTGTGAAAGGTTACTTACTTCCATCTACAGAAAGTTTTCTCTCAGACGAAGAGTTTACTCCTGTTAAGGAAAACTTGATTTCCTCGCTGCTTACAATTGTGAGAGTTTCTTTCTCCATCTGAGAGAATAAATTCTTTTACAACATAACTTTCATGAAGTTCTTCTTTCCCCTCTTTACAATCATTCCATCACCAGAAAAATCTTGCTTTTCAAAGGTCTTTTTAATATCCTTTACTTGTTCTCCATTGATGGAAACACCGCCTTGCTCCACATTTCTTCTTGCCTCTGCTCTGGACGGAGCAAGACCAGACTTTTGCAGAACTGCTAGAATGTCAATCTTGCCTTCTTCATTAAAATCATCTTCTTTTAAGTTATAAGCAGGCATATTTTCCAGACTTCCCTGTCCTTTAAATAATGCTCTGGAGGCTTCTTTTGCCTTCTCGGCTTCTTCCTGGCCATGAACCAGACTGGTCAACTCATAGGCTAAAATTTCTTTTGCTGTATTTAATTGGCTTCCTTCCCACTTGTCCATCGCATCAATCTGCTCCAAAGGCAAGAAGGTAAGCATCCGCAGACATTTCAGCACATCTGCATCTCCTACATTTCTCCAGTACTGGTAAAAATCAAATGGAGAAGTCTTTTTGGGGTCCAGCCAAACTGCGCCAGATTGCGTTTTGCCCATCTTCTTTCCTTCAGAATTCAACAGCAATGTAATAGTCATAGCATAGGCATCTTTTCCTAACTTCCTGCGTATCAGCTCTGTACCTCCGAGCATATTGCTCCACTGGTCGTCTCCACCAAACTGCATATTACAGCCATATCTCTGAAACAACTCATAGAAATCATAGCTCTGCATAATCATATAGTTAAATTCTAGGAAGCTCAATCCTTTTTCCATACGCTGTTTGTAACATTCTGCTCTCAACATATTATTGACCGAAAAGCAAGAACCAACCTCTCTGAGCAGTTCCACATAGTTTAAGTCCAACAGCCAATCTGCATTGTTTACCATCAGAGCTTTGCCATCAGAAAAATCAATAAATTTGCTCATCTGTTCTTTAAAGCATTCACAGTTATGCTGAATCGTCTCTGTGGTCATCATCTGGCGCATATCGGTTCTTCCTGATGGGTCCCCCACCATTCCTGTACCGCCACCAATCAGCGCAATCGGTTTATTTCCTGCCATCTGTAGACGCTTCATCAGACATAAAGCCATAAAATGTCCCACATGAAGGCTATCTGCTGTAGGGTCAAAGCCAATATAAAAAACAGCTTTTCCCTCATTTACCATCTTTCTAATTTCTTCTTCATCAGTGACCTGAGCAATAAGCCCGCGGGCTACTAATTCGTCATAACATTGCATGATATTTTCTCCTTTTCTTATTGGAATCTGTAATTATATCTCCTAATGGAGCAAAAAAGCCCCGTCCTTTCAAAAGGACGAGGCATCTGTCTCGTTGTACCACCTAATGTTTACAGAAAAGTTCACACTTTTCTGCCTTTTCGAGTACACTTTCTTGTTTGGCCTTCCATTGGCAATTTTTTCTATCGTATACTCTAGCACGATAACGTGTGCAGGAATCCGTCACAGCCTACTGAGCAATCTCACTTGCTGTTGGGTGTGAAGCTCAAAGATGTATTCACATTTCACTTTCCACGTGCCTCTCATCAACCGGCTACTTTCTGTGTGCTATTGTGAAATGCTACTTGTTCTTATCATCGCTTTTTCATGAAATTAACGATATTATAGGGAATCCTAATTTATTTGTCAAGAGGAAAAAATAAATAAATTCGCTTTGCTACAAAATTTTTGATTTAGAAACTCTGGTCAGCTTTTCCCCATAAAATCATTTCCGCATGCCCTGCAATGAATCTGAATTTTTCCATGCCCTCTGGGAATACGAATTTTTTGTCCACAGCCAGGACAACGAAATATCTTATATTTGCGGCCTTGCTGTAATTGAAAGCGGAGCTTTTTCATAGATTCTTCTGCATAAAATCGGCAATGCAGATATTTCTGATTTTCCTGGAATCGTTTGCTTGTATTTTTGGAAAACATTCTTATATAAATTAAAAGTAAACATAACGCTTCCAATCCATAGAAAATCCTGCTTCTTGTAATGATATTTAGGACAAAGAAAACCAAGATTAATATAGACAAAAACTGGTTTAGCTCATCAGTTCCATACCTTCCCACCATGAACCTGCGAAACTTATCTTTCAAACTATCCAATCGTCATTTACCTTCCCATCATCAATACTGCTGTTTGTTGTTCCATATCCTTAGTTATTTGCAAACTGTTGGTTGGATATGTCTTTACATCACTGCACTGAGATGTATATTCTTCTAATGTCCCAATAACATCAAATCCGAAATTCTCTCCTCGATAGTGCATAGGTATGGTTACTCTTGGTTTTAGCTGCTCTACCAATCTCTTGGCCTGTATTGCATCAATGGTATAATATCCGCCTACAGGTACTAATATGGCATCCAGGCCTTTTAACTGCTCTAGCTGTTCTGGTTCCAATTCGCATCCAAGGTCTCCCATATGGGCAATCGTTACTTCCTCATCATCAAGAATATGAATCTTATTATTTCCTCTAAGCTCTCCCTGTTTATCATCATGATAAGTGGAGATAACTGTCACCTTGATGGGGCTTTCGCCATGCTCCCTTAAACTTATCACATTCCTTGCGTTATGGTCAAAATGTTCATGGCTGCACAACACCTCATCTGCAGTTTCTCTCACTAACCCGCATCCTGGCACACTATTATCTTCATAAGGATCCAGTACAATCATATATCCTTTTGACTCTACTTTAAAACATGAATGTCCTAACCAGGTTACTCTCATATTCTTCCTCCTTTTCCTATCTCAGTATTTTAGATATCTTCTTCCACCTTTAAAGACTTTTTTATCCTATGTACTCAAATTAGAAAATATGTTGCTGAAAAAATGATTTCACAAATAGTATATCTTATTTTCTATCTAAACGCAATGCTGAGAAAACGATTAGCATCATGCTTTTTTCTATCTTTTAGCGGTTCTTTCCTCCTCATTGCTGTCAAAACATACCGAATCTACTACTGTTTTGGTTATATGGTTATACACTACAATATTTAATCCTCTCTGATTCTTTCCATACTCTTTTCCATCAATTTGGATAGAACAAGAATTTCCAGAGTCATATCCTGCACTCACAATCAGATAATTGCTTCTTCCATTCCTGATATTTCCTGTCTCTTCTAATTTTTCATATCCCATTTTTTCTTTTATTTCATTTTCAGCCAAAATTCCATAATAACTGCATCGATACTGACCTTCCAGACTGGCCTGCAATCCTAAGTTTCTCATCTTTTTCAGCAGCCTTTCATCTAAATGCTGAGATGCCTCATCTTTTACTGACATAAATACCCAATAACGGTTATCCTTGAGCAAGTCCAGATAGCTTTCCATATCTGTTATCATCTTCATTGTACAATCCTTGATAACTCCTGCATAGTATTCTTTGGATTCTTCCCATTGCCTGTCCTTTTTTCCTGCTATTTTATACTGGCTATGAAGCATATTTCCAAGATAAGAAGTAATTTTGGAAGCTCCCCATACACTTCCATGGCCTCCATCGCAGTTATCTGTAGCAAATTGGTACTGAATCTTCTTATATAATTCTTTTTCATTAAAATCTAAAAAATCCAGTCCATATTCCTTGGAATAATTTTCAAGTGCTTGATGTTTTTTCATATCTTGCGTGGTACTAGGAGTTTTTACTAGAATCAGAGAAATACCTTCTTCTTTGCATAATATTGTAATCTTCTCTAAATACTCTTTCATAAGCTCCACCATTGGCTCCGCTTCACTTCCTTCCACTGCTGAAAATGGACGATAATCCTGATTTCCAGAATAGTTAGGAATTGCTGTAAAACCTTTCAGTTCATAATGTCTGCTCATTTCAGAATATGTAAAATCTTCCTCATTGAGTGCTATCCATCTAGTATGATACCGCACATTAGGCAAAAAATAGCTGGATAAGGACTGGTTTTCATCAGCCATGCAGATAGTATGTACAGCCTCCCATTTTACAGGCGACCATCTCATATAATCCATAGCTTTCCTAGTGCAGCTTTCTGCAGTGTTGAGAGGCTCCTCCTTTTTATATGGAAATACCATATAACAATCCAGGATTACTGCTTTTGGTTTCTGATAACGCAATGCCTCTTTTAGCCAATAATAGGATATCACTAGATTTTGCTGCTCACATCCCAAATTATAACTGGTAATTCCATAACTGTTGTACAACACCTGGGGCGAAAAAGAAGAAGCGGCATGGCTGCTTCCCAAAAACAGTATATCTATAGTATCTCTTTCCATCTCATAAAATCCTAGATAAGTAGTGGTTGTTGGCCATGTATTATTATAGAAATACTTTGGTGTTAAAATTCGGTTTATTTGTGTCACTCCACTGCCCAAGAGCAGAAAAAAGATAAAAAATTTGCATAAAAATTTCTTTTTGTTCATTAAAATCCTCCATAGATAAAATCCTGTGCCTGGAATCCGAAACCATAGGTTCCAAACACTAAAATCACAAGTACTGAGCCTATATAAATTCCCCAACGCAGTAAAATATGCTGTCTTACAATCCAATCTCTGATACATAGATGATTATTTTCCTGCATAATACTGACCTTTTGTAATAAAAGTATAGAAAAGGCTAGCACTGCCCATTCTTTCCAGCTCAATCCTAATTGAAACAAGGAATCATTAAAAAATATCCAGGGATTCCACACTTGAACCATAGAAATAATCATGGAAATCCCCTGTTTTAAATTGTCAGCTCGAAAAATAATCCATCCTGGCATAACCAGCAAAAATGTAATTCCTCTCCTGATATATTTGTGCAATCGATATTCCTTTGGAAACTTAAAAAAAGTCCAGCTCTTTTCCCTTAATGGCATCGTCATTTCTCCCACAATCTGATAGAAACCATGAAGCAAACCCCAAGCCAGATACTTAACTCCAATACC
>DEPC01000256.1 GCA_002358555.1 Hungatella sp. UBA3402
TCAACCGACATCAGCATAAACAATGTTGTAATAGGTCTATTCATGTTATCACTCCTAAACTCCAATTTATATACTTGATTATAAAATATTTTTCTGCCCGCAATGCATATTTTCAGACTTGTTTTTAACAGGTATATAACCAATTATCTATAGCTGTTAATAAATATCATGTATAGATATAAGATAACATATAGGAGATAGAATTTCACCTATTATAAAAGTGAAAGCTATCTCCCATATAATCTCTCATCTAATACACCACCCGAAACTTAGACTCCTCCACACATGGAATTTCTGTCATCTCCATATCTTCCACAAAGAGAAATCTCTGTCCTTGAAGGTCTTTTAAAAACCGTTCAATATTGCTTTCCTCTCCCTGAACTTCCATCTCCACCCGACCGTCAAAAAGATTCTTCACCCACCCTGTTAAATCACGGTTTTGGGCTAAGTAAGTAGAACGGTAGCGAAACCCTACTCCCTGCACCATTCCAGAAAAATAGATATGCCTTCTCACTTTCATAAAAAACTCCTTCCTGCCATCAAATAGCATCATAAATCTCTTGCAAATGAGTCTGTTCTTACTCCACATTTTCCTTTAATTTCCCAAACTCCAATTTCTCAAACTCCTGAATAGAGATAGCTCTCTTATTGGGATTGGCAAATACAAAAATTTTGTCCACTGTCTCAAGGTAGTTCTGAATCTTATCATTGGTAGCACTAATCAATGCCTGAAATCCCAACCCGCGGATAAGCTGAATACAGCTTGCAACCTTCTCTGCATCCATTTTAGAAAATGCCTCGTCAAGAACTACCAGTCGAATGGTCGGTTTTCTTAAAGCCTGTGGCTCTGTCTCAATCCGATATGCCTGAGCAAAACTGGCAAGAAGTGCCACATAAAGAGGATTTTGCCCCTCTCCCCCAGAATTTTTCTTAATCATCTTACTTAAATGAATCTTGATAACCTCATCTTCATTTTGAATAAGCTGCTGCATATCAAAAGAAAGATAGGTTCGATAGTCTGCATATTTATCCATATTCCGCCTGGCCTCCTCCAGCTCTTCCACCGTGGCATTTTCTGGCGGGATAAAAATGCTGATTAAATCATTGATCATAGCCCCATAATGGCTTTCATGTTCTTCTGTAAAAAAGTTAAGCTGATTGTCCAGCCCAATATCCAAGTCTGAGGGATTGACATTCAAAGACTCATCCATAAACATGTCATAATACTGCCCATCTGCCCCTTTATTTTTTCCGATATAAAATTGATACTTGTCTTTTCCAAAATCAAGACGGCTGATAATCCGATTTAACTCGTCTTTGCGCTGCACAGCTTCCTTAATGGCACTCCGAATCTTGTACATAAAATCATCTTTAAAATGTTCCACTGCTGTTCTTGCCTGCTCTGCAGCCCGTACTCGAAATTCCTCCAACCGTTCATCATTGAGATGATTCAAAAGCTCCTGATAATCGGTATTGTCTTCTGTTGTGGGAGAGAAATTTCGATTTTGATATACCCGCAGATAGGCAGCTCTCAGTTCTACCAATCGATTCATTTCCTGCTGCCTTTTTTCCTCAGTCCTGGACATCTTTCCCAGAAATTCCCCTCTCATTAGGTCATAGCGGCTTCCCTTTCTCTCAGATAAAATCTGGCTTAGCGTCTCTTCAAACTCTATATTGACTGTTAAAGTTCTCTCTTTTCCCACTACTTCCTCATTAAAGTTAATCAGATTTTCTCGCTCTCGTTTTTCTTCTCTTTCCATCTCATCAGCATGTCTTTGAATTTGTCTGAGAACTCCTTTTTTCTGGTCACATAGCTTTAAGATTCCGTCTCTCTCCTGCTTCCACTCCTCTACATTCTGGGACAACAATTCCTCTAGTTTATCTTTTAGTCGTTTCTGTTCTGTAGCCTTTTCTTTAAAGGAAAGTATATCATTCTTCCATTCCAGATACACAGATAGTTCTTGTCCTAAATATTCTAATTTTAGGATTTTTTCCGCCTCATTGAGCATCTCCTGTCTGGGCTTCATGGCCTCTCCCATATCCTTTAATGCCTTTTCCAACAATTTGATTCTCTGCCGCACACTGCTTTTTCCGATATAGGCAGAGGTTGTATAGAGAGACGGATTGATATGCTGAAGTCGATAGCTATGGTAGGAAACACAGTTTTTTGTAATTCCAATTCTGTGATTTCTCAGTTCCTCCACAGTTTCACATTTCATCACTTTTCCAAGGTAAAAATCCACACAGGCTCTGGCATAATCGCTTCTGGTCTCCACCTCCTCTGCAAGTGCTCCTTTTATCACTTGATGTTTATCTGCCATAACCCGTTCTGTATCTAATACTGCCACTCGATAAAATTTTTTTCGGTCCATCTCTTCATAGATTTTCATGGCAGCTCTGGCATATTTTGGCTCCACAATCAAAGACAGCTTGTTGTATCCCAAATATCCCTCCACTGCATTTCGCCATCCCTCGCTGCGAATATCCAGAAGGTCAGCTAAAATCTCTACATTGACACTTTTTCCTGTCTTTTGATAGAGCTTGGTCTGCAAAATGGTTCTGGCCTGTTCTAGTTCTTTAGGATATGCTTTATTTCCCGTCTTTAGCTGCCTCAATTCGTCCTGAGCCTGCTCGGTCTTCTTTCTTAAATCCCGCAATTCTGCCTGGGCAATCTGCTGCTGTTTTGCCACATCTTGGCGGAGTTCCTCTAAGTCTCCCTTCAATCGCTTTAGGTCTTCCTCAGTGATACTCCCCTGCTCAAATGCCTCAATATCCCATAAGGTCCGGTTAGAAACACTGTCCTCTTCTTCCCACAGTTTTAGCCGGTTTGCTGTCTGCTCCCATTTCACTCTGCTGCTTTCTAAACGCTCCACCAAGTCATTGAGAGAAGCCAACTGCTCCTTCATCTGGTCATATCCTGTCATGGTGATGCGCTGCAAAAGCTCATCGCTTTTTTTAGTCAACTCGTCAATGGCTCTCTGTTCCTGTTCCATCTCCTGAGCTGCCTTTTTCGCATCCTCGTCTAAGAGGCGAATCTTATCCTGACATTCTGTAAGCTTAACCTTTCCCTGGAGAATATCCAGCTTTGCCGCATAATATCCATAAGCCTCTGTCTGATGCTTGACAGCATTTACTTGACTATGCTGGTTACAAATTTCCTTCAGACTCTGAATTTCCTGACAAGTATCCTCGATTTTGCGACGCATCCGTCCATATTCCATGACGCTCTGCTGCATGTCCTCAATATGAATATCCTGCTCCATACAGATATATTCCTTGACAAATTCTTCGAGTTTAATATTCATTCGGAACGGAATTGCACGCTTAAACAGCAAAGGAAATTTTTCCGCATCCAAACCGCCTAAATAGATATCATATAGCTGTTTGCGAAATCTCTCATTGTGAGAGCCAAAATAATATTCCTCTTTAGAAAAGCTTCCAAGCAACCATTGTTTTACCTCCTCTATGGACATGGCTCGGCCAGCCGCCTTCCCCATCTCCTCAACTCGATATTCATGCTCTGGTATTGCACCTTTATGCCAGAAAAACATTCTGGATATCTCATTGGATGCTGTTTCCACATCAAACACAACACCAATACATTGACATTCTCCTGTATCCGTCTGCCTAAGTTCCATGACAATGGTAGTGGAAAAATTTTGATTTCTTAAATAGGAAAAATGATTGTCTTCTCCGATAGTTACCATGCCACGCAGGTACTCAATGAGGTTTCTGTCTGAATCGTCAGCCGCTGCCTTGTTGAAAAAACCTCTCCCGTCTGTATTGGCATATAATAAAATCTGCATGGCATCAATGACAGTCGATTTCCCGCTGCCAGAATGTCCTGTAAAAAAGTTGATTCCTTCATGAAAGGACAA
>DEPC01000095.1 GCA_002358555.1 Hungatella sp. UBA3402
CAGGCAGGCACAGGAACGCTTTGAAAGGCTCATAGAGGGCATGAAACAGGCACAGGGCATAACGGAACAGTTAAAGGAAGAAAACGCCTTAGAATGGACAGGACGGCTAGCTAACATAAGGGCTTGTGTGAGGGAGATTGTGAACGACGAAATTATCTTCGTGTAGGCATACAAAGCGGCAGAGTGTAAAAGCTCTGTCGTTTTTATAAAATAGGAATACAGA
The DNA here is from genome assembly GCA_002358555.1 of Hungatella sp. UBA3402. Lineage (GTDB taxonomy): Bacteria > Bacillota > Clostridia > Lachnospirales > Lachnospiraceae > UBA3402. The sequence continues at coordinate 224 of DEPC01000095.1, forward strand.
TGAAAAGATAATATACTTATTGTCAAACTCTATGTAGAGAGATAAAAAAGGAAAATGAAGAAATATTGAAAAATTCATGTAATCTCCATTTTTGAGTGCTAAAATTGAGAAGAATATATGTCTTGTGAGGTGTATAGTTATGAACGAGAAAGTATTAATTGTTGAGGATGATTTTGATATTCAGTCAATATTGAAAAACTATCTGGAAGATGCGGGATATCAGTTGGTTTTTGCCGCAGATGGTGTAGAGGGAATTGCACGGTTTAACGAAAAAATAAGTTTGGTGATTTTGGACATCATGCTTCCTAAAATTGATGGGTTTGGTGTTTGTGAAGTGATACGGAGCAAGTCAGATGTCCCAATCATTATGCTTACGGCATTGGCAGATGAAAAAAGCCAGTTAAAGGGATATGCAGGAAAAATTGACGATTATATTCCAAAGCCATTTTCGGCTAAAATATTGCTTTGTAAAATGGAAGCCATCTTGCGGCGCAGATGTGCTTCGGATGAAGGGGAGCAATTGATTTACAAAAATTTGAAAATGGATTTGACTGGTCATCATGTGTTTTGTGATGGAACGGAGGTTGTTTTGACACAAAAAGAATTTGAATTGCTGAAAATTATGCTTGAAAACAAGGGCAAGGTATTCACCCGCCAAATGCTGTTAGACAGGATATGGGGGATTGACGCTTATGTGGAGGAACGGATTGTGGACAGCCATCTGAAAAACCTAAGAAAGAAATTGAGCGGCAGTTATATCAAAACAATAAGGGGAGTGGGGTATCGGATTGATGTGGAAAAATAAATCAAGCCTTACAGTGAAAATATTTTTAATAACAATGGCTCTGTTGGTTGCAGCTTGCAGCATTTCCGTTTTGTGTATGGCAAAGTACATTCCAGAAACCTATGGCAGTCAATTATCTGAGCGTTTACAGAACGAAGCCCAAGAGTTAGTCCAAGAGTTAGGGGAATGTACCAGTCTTGAAGATTGTTATACATTAGTGGATTCCTTTTCGCTAGAAATGGATGCACGAGTTTCCATCAATGACCAAGATGGGTATTTAATTTATCCAGAAGCGGGTGGGAAGATAGATATGTCAAATGACACAGTTGCAGTTATGAAAGATGAAGATGAACACAGCCGGGCTGTAGAGGATGAACTATTATCAGGAATCATGTTTCCGTTCACAATAAAAAACACGGGTGAAGGGTATATTTTGGAAGTGCATGGAAAATCCTCACCAATAAATCAAGCAGCGTCCGCAATACAAGAAACACTGCCCACTATATTGATAGGGATTTTTATATTGTCTATTTTATGCTCTTTTTTTTATTCACATTATATAACAAATCCAATTATAGAAATAAGCAAAGTGTCAGAACGGATGGCAGAGCTTGATTTTAGCATGAAAAGTGATTTGAAAAGGAATGACGAGGTAGGCGTTTTGTCGGAAAGCCTAAACGCTCTTTCGGGGAATCTTGAAAAGACATTGCATGAGTTGGAAAGTGAGATTAGAAAAGAGAAGGAGCTTGAGAAAAAACAACGGAATTTCTTTGCGTCCGCATCCCATGACCTTAAAACGCCGATTGCTATTTTGATAGGGCATTTAAATGGGATTCTGGATGGCGTTGGAGATTATAAGAACGCAAAACCATATATAGAGCGTTCGATTGCAATAGCGGAACAGATGAATCAACTGGTACAATCCCTTCTGTTTATCGCTTATGTAGAAAATGGAACAGTTATGCCAGTGTTTGAAAAGTCAGATTTTGCAGAGCTGGTTCGGCGCAGCGTGGGGGAGATGTCCTGTTTGATTGAAGATAAAGGACAGCAGTTATCTGTTGATATCCCAGATAGGGCTATCTGTTGGTTTGACGGTGATATGATGGAGCGTGTAATAAAAAACCTTTTGGAAAATGCCATTAAATATTCGCCCGTTAAGGGGAGCATAGCAATATCTATGTCGCAAGACCGAAATGCAAACATAAAATTTGAAATAGAAAACACAGGCGTTACCATTCCAAATGCTTCACTGCCCCATCTATTTGAGCCATTTTACCGTGTTGACGCTTCACGAAGCAAAGAGAATGGCGGTAACGGATTAGGTATGTATATTATAAAGACATTATTAGAAAGCCATGACGCTTCCTATGGAATCTGCAATACGGATAGTGGGGTGAAATTTCAATTCTGCCTTACAGCGTCAAAAATCCACAGGAAATCCATATAAACTCCAACAAGAATCCAAATAGCCTTAGTAAAATGTAGTCGTTCCAATGGAGCGACTATTTTAATGAAAGCGAGGTAGCAAAATGTTCAAAGCAAAATGGTTGGGAGTGCTTGCTGTAACTGCCATTGTGGGAGGCAGCGTGGTAAGCGTGGCTGCGGCAAATGCCAAAAGTGTTGAAACTATCGTTGATACTGAATCAGATGGCGTAATGTCATACACGGATGACAACGGCAATATCTGGTGTAGTGAAAACAATGGGGAAACATGGATGTCTGCATCCGATTATGAGAAAGAGAACCCTGTTTCAGCTATTGAATGGTGGACTTACGACGAGTACAAGGCATGGGCAGAGCAGGAAAAAGCTGAAATGCAGAAAATGGCTGATGAAAAAGCTGTTGTGGAAACAAGCGAAGGCACTGTTGTGTGGACACAGGAAATGACGGATGAAATTGTTGCAGAGAACGAGCAGATTCTTGAAGATATTAAAAATGGTTTGCTTGTTTCTAAATCTGTAGACGGCGACAGTGAAGGAATGGCATCTTACAATCCTAATGATATTGCAACAATTGGCGACTAAAGAAACATAACCATACCGTTGATTTGATGCAAAGACATTGTGCAGGAAATAAGCGTTGTTTCCAAATAAGTTATATGGATTTATATTCAGTGTTCCGTAAAAAAATAGCATCTTATTTTGCTGCATACCTGCCCGCTGAAGCATTATTGAGTGGGCAGGTAAAATTTATTTTTCTGTTAAAGAATTAAAAATATTTATATGTAACTAAAAAGATTCTTTTCATCCTGCCAAATAAAAAAAACGGTGTTTTGGTGG
>DEPC01000151.1 GCA_002358555.1 Hungatella sp. UBA3402
GCATCCCAGCCCATGGGGTGAATCACATAATGTCCCTTTAAAATCTGATAACGGCTCCAGACATCAGAGATTACATATCCTCTCCAATGTCCTACATGAAGACCACTGCCTGAAGGATATGGAAACATATCCAGACAATAGTATTTTGGCTTTTTGCCATCATTTACATTGATAGGATTCTTTTCCCAGTTTTCTCTCCATTTTTTCTCAATCGCACTGTGATTGTATGATGCCATAACTGATATTCCTCCTTTTTTCTGTGAGTACCAATTTGCTTAAAATGAAAAAAACTGCGTCTCTATCTTAAAAGATAGAGACGCAGGAAATTTTTCTGCGTGGTACCACTCTAATTCATGCCGTGCATGCACTCTGCGAGATATCTCTTCTGACTTTATAAATATTCTCATTCCAGAAACTAAAAGAATTGTATAAAGACAGAATATCTCATCCCAGATAACGGTGGGGCCGGCATTGCCTAGTTGGACATTATCCGCCTTAAAAATAGTCCGTTCAGCGAGCTACTCCAGGGCCAGTTCACAGACCTTTCCCTTCCGCCTCACACCATCCGGCGGCTCTCTGTATGGTTTTAGACTGCTACTATTCCCTTTCTCAGTATTTGATTCAATTATTGTTTCTTATCAAACTGATACTAAATTTATCATACTTGAAAATTTCTGTCAATATTTTTTATCTATAAACTGCAATTAGTTTAAAGAAGAGTCTGCCATACCCTCAAACAAAAATTCCCCCAATTCTTGTATTGAACTGGGGAAATGCTTAGAGATAAAGTCAGGAAAGCTGTTCCAAAACCCAAGTAACGTCATCTGTTGTTTTTAATGTCTCAAGGAGGTTGGGGTCTTCCAATAATGTACAGAGCTTGCTCAAAAGGTCCAAATGTTCATCTCCAATTCCAGCAATGCCAAATACAAGTTGAGCCTTCTCCGCCCCAAAATCAATACCTTCTGGATACTGGAAACATACAATTCCGGTCTTTTTAACGGTTCCTTTTGCCTGGGTTGTTCCATGAGGGATTGCCACTCCCATGCCAATATAAGTGGAAACTAATTTCTCTCGCTCTTGCATGGCGTCAATATAAGTTTCATCTACATAGCCAAGTTTCACCAACATCTTTCCAGCTGCCTCAATGGCCTGTTCTTTGGTTACAGGTTTCTGCCCGAGATGAATTCCCTCTCGGATAATCACCTGTTTTTTAATCGGAACATCTGGAATGACAATATCTGTATTCTCACCTGCCGGTGTTGCTGGAGCGTCGCCAGTGCTGAGCTGCACATATAGAGCGTCCAAAGCAGGGTCTGCCAAGAAATTTCCGATAGTAATCAACTGAGCTTGTGGTGCAGATTTTCTGGCACGGTCAGCTAAGGTAGTCTGAACAATAGCGATATCACAGTCAGAAGGAATATTGTCTACCGAGGTATTTGTGACAGTAATATCAGGCCGTCCAGCTTTGATACGGTTGCGGAATTTCGTTGCTCCCATAGCAGAAGACCCCATTCCTGCATCACAGGCAAAGACAATCTTCTTAATCTCTGTAGATTTCTCAATCGTTCCTGGTACGATTACCTGCCCTTTTGCCTGGGCTTTCATAGCAGCCATCTCATTTTGAGCTTCTTCTAAACTCTTACTTCCAGACATTTTCACTAGCACAGATGATATGGCAAAAGAAATTCCGGCTGAAAGGATTACACCTATAGATACCTTCAACATATCTGGGCCAGGAGCCATCATCATATATGCAATGATAGAACCAGGGGAAGCTGGGCCAACCAATCCTGCTTCAGTCATATTAAACCAAAAAATAGCAGCTATATTTCCTATAATAGGCGCAATTATCAAAAGAGGATTCATCAAAATATAAGGAAAATAGATTTCATGGATACCTCCCAGCAGATGAATAATTACTGCTCCTGGAGCAGAATCCTTGGTAGTTTTATCTTTGCAGAAGAACATATAAGCTAACAAAACACCAAGCCCTGGACCTGGATTAGGCTCTAACATATACATAATGGACTTTCCAGCTTCTGCTGCCTGAGCCGTGGCAATAGGAGTAAAAATACCATGATTGATAGCATTATTTAAAAATAGAACTTTTGCAGGTTCAATAAATACTGCAACCAGAGGAAGCAGTTCATGTTCTACAAGCACTCTCACTCCCGATGACATTATCTGCAAAATCCCACTCATCACTGGTCCAATGACTACATATCCCAGCATCGCCAGCACCATTCCTATGATGCCCGCTGAAAAGTTGTTAATCAACATTTCAAAGCCAGCAGGCATATGCCCATCCATGGCCTCATCAAATTTTTTGATACAAAATCCCGCCAATGGGCCAATTACCATGGCAGCCATGAGCATGGTAATGGAAGTATTGCTCATAATGGCTCCAATCACAGCTATGGCTCCTACTACCCTTCCTCTGTCTCCGCCAATCATTCTACCTCCAGTAGAAGCAATTAGAATTGGTATGAGATAAGTCAACATAGGACTAACCATGCTATTGAACCCTTCATTAGGTATCCACCCTGTGTCAATAAACAGTGCGGCCAGAAAGCCGAATGCAATTAACGCCCCAATATTGGGCATCACCATTGCTGACAAAAATTTACCGAATTTTTGTACATTATTTTTCAAGGTATCCCCTCCTCATATTGAAAATACTCTTGGAACTCTCCTGTACTTTTTGTTGTAGTGAGTCTGGATACAAAGAGTTTCCAAGAGTACTTATT
>DEPC01000012.1 GCA_002358555.1 Hungatella sp. UBA3402
CCGATTTATATATTTGATTATAAAATGCCTGTCTATTATCCACAATGCATAGTTATAGACTCTTATTCATTGGACACAATTCCGAAGAGGGAGTACCAAAAATCTCATCCTGCATCATTGCAGAATGGGATTTTTGGTATATCCCTTACATATCTTAAATTGTTTTTCTTAATGCATTCACTACATATTGATTTAACGTAATTTTTTGCTGTGCTGCCAGTATTGCAATCTGCCTGTGCAGCTCGGAGGGAATTCGTACATTAAAACTTCCTTTAAATTCTTTTTCTGGCTCCTTTCCTATCTGTTTACATACATCTAAATAATTCTCAATACAATCAGCAAATTTCTGTTTTAACTCATCAATAGAGGAACCATGAAAACTTAAGGAATCTACAATTCCAAAAACTTCCCCAACAAATAGTTCATCATCAGCATCATAGCTTATAGCAGCATGATACCCTCTATATTCTAGCATAGAATTCATATAAGCTCTCCTTATTTCATCAACTAATAACGAGTTCTCGCAAAATACTGCCATTCTACAATATATAGATATGATATTCAAAATATTTACTAGATATCAGATAATGTATAAATCTGTTATTTTGCAACAGCCCCTTCTCGCTTTCTTTTGAACCGCTTGACTATCCAGATCAAAATGTCAGAAACCAGTCAAGGCAAGGGCTTTAGCTTTTACGGACTTTTGGCATTTTGATAAAATCCATCATGGCAGTTTAGAGAACTTACTCATATAATATGACACTCTCAATTTTTAGGTCGTGAGTAGTTGATATACTACAACTTTAGCCTTCTTAATCACATGACCTCCTGATAAAAGCCCTTGAGAATATACCTCAGCCACAGTATTTGCCTCCTCCTCAGATTCTGTCTCTATAACAGACAAAATTTCATGGATATCATAATTCACTTCCTCGCCCACAATTCCCACTTCTTCTAATCCACAAGGTCTCATAAACCTGGTAGTCTCTCGATTCATTATTTCAAACTGCTTTTCCCATTCTTTCTTTTTGTCGTCTTCTATCGAGTTATCTTTTGCTATCTGCTGCCTTAAAAGTCCCATCTGCTCTCTGCAGCAGACAATTACTGCAAGCATAATCTGTTCCTTCTGCTGAAAATCTTGGACTTCTCTAATATAATATTCCTTTTCCTCTTGTTGTCTTTGAGTTTGTTCCAACAATCCTTGAAAAGAATCGGATTGACAGCTTATAAGTCTTTCCTGTTCCTTCTGCCCATCTTTTAATACTTCTAATTGCTCCCCCATGCTTGATACCGCTTTTTCTAAACGGTCCATGACTCCTGTATCTGTCTGTTGCTGTTTAGAAATCTCTTCATTTCTCTTTTGGAGCTTGTCCAAATTTTCTGACATTTGTTCCATAAGTCTGCGGTTTGCCGCTTCCTCTTGCTTCTTTTTCTGAAACCACATTTTAGTACCTCCAAAGTAAAAAATCTTTAATAAGTATATCATTGCAGCGTTTATTTCACAATCCTAACTTACATCATTTTTAAATATATCATTTTTAAGTAAGCCACTCTGGAATGGTTGCTTTTCTTTTTCCAAATTAAGCCGATATAACCAATATAAGGATTTTTAAGAATGTTCATTCAACAGTAAAGGAGGTTATTCCATGAAAGTTACTGCAACTAACTGGCAGCAGTCATCCGCTGCTATGTATCGGTCTTCTTCTGAGGAAGGATATCAAAATCAGGAAACAGAAAGTACCTCTTCACTTCTGAAAGATACAGATAATTTTTTTCAAGATAGTTACTGTGCATCTTTATCAAAACCAGAAGCAGCTTCTGAAGGCTCTGGTTCCAACTTTAACCTAAAATCTTCTACTCCAGATGACTCTGTTGGACAGCTTGCTTCTATGTTAGCTCGTGCAGAAACAAAAATGGATGTACTGCAGGTCTATTCCAAAGCTATGAGAGCTTTAGCCAATCTAAAGATGGCTGGTTTATCCAGCGAATCAAGTGATTCAAAAAAAATTGCTCAGATGATTAAACGCATGGAAAAATTGATTAAACGTATCCAAAAGAAGCTCAAACACCTTGGCAAAGAAGAACAGTTAGAAAACCAAAGGCAAAAGGCTGAAAAAGCCATGCAAGAACAGAAAGAAAAACAAATTCGAGAAGAACTTCGCACCAGGCGCAATAAACGACGCAGAGAAGAGCGAGAATATGCTTTAAAAGAAATGTCTGAAGACAACAAGACTGCAACAAATGATGCTATCTCGTCTATGATTAATGCTACTACCTCTGCTCCCTCCTTGGATATGTCTGCACTGACAGGAGCTAATCCTTACACAGCATCTTCCAGTGTTTCAGCAGATATTTCAGCTATGGAAGGGGTTTCTATTGATGTAAGTGTTTAGTTGAGAAAGTAAGTTAATTCGTTGTGATAGTTACATTTGCAGCAAAAGGTAACGCACAAAAGAAGACTGCTCCCTGTCCTGCGGCTTCGGAGCAAGTAACGCTAAGTCTCTATCTATCTGCTAAAAGCAGGAACAAAAGCATATATCAGTGAATCAAGAAAAATAGTGGTTTTAGGCCATATGCTACTTATTGATAACAGCAAAAATAAATTTATTCAAAAATCGTCAAAAAACTGTTGACAATAATAGTGATATGCATTATACTAACAGAGCAGTCGCGAAAGCGGTCAAGCATATGGGGTCTTAGCTCAGCTGGGAGAGCATCTGCCTTACAAGCAGAGGGTC
>DEPC01000025.1 GCA_002358555.1 Hungatella sp. UBA3402
TGCCATGGCAGCTAGGGTAAAATTGGCAGAGCTGGCAGAAAACAAAGACCAGGACCGTGTAAATAAATTATCATTTCAGACTTATACCTTAGAGAAGCGATTAGAACGAGTGCGTAAAATGCTTGGGGCAGACAATAGTTAGTCAACTTGTTATGACTGTTGAAAGTGAGGTTCCATCTAATTTCCAGTTTTGGAGCCAGTAATGCTAAGTCTTTAACAGAGTTGTTGGGACTTTGTGTTGCTGGCTCCGAAGCCGCAGGGCATAGCCTTCTTTACTGTGTTACTTCTGTCTACAACTTTTAACTAGCATAACAAGTCAACTTAAAATATAGACTCTTTTAGTTAGATTTCAGTACTCGGTTATAGATGCTCAAAAGCATCTCGCATCCTACCGATAAAGCCGCCTCGTCTGGAGACATGAAAGCACTGTGAAGCGGATAATAGGTTCCAGAGCAATCGCCGCCTACACCTAAGAAAAAATGACCGCCAGTTCTATGCCGCAGATAATAGGCAAAGTCTTCTCCTACCATAGAAGGATAGAGATTATCCAAAGGAGTATACCCTAAATCTTTGGCTGCCTGACGAATCAGTTCTGCCTGGTCTGTTGGATTCAATACTGCTGGATAGGTAAATTCATATTCCACTTCTGCACTTCCTCCCATGGCCTTACTGATATTTTCGGCAATGGAGGTCATACGTTCAGATACCAATTTTGCTGTGGATTCATAGTACGTGCGGATAGTACCAATGATGCTGGCGCTTTCTTGGATTACATTTTCTGTAGTTCCACTGTGAATTTGGCAACAGCTTACCACTACATTGTCGCAGGGATGGACATTGCGACTGACAATGGTTTGAAGGGCAAGAACAATCTGGCAGGCAGTGACAATCGGGTCAACTGTGTCCTGTGGTTTTGCGCCGTGTCCGCTTTTCCCCTTTACTCTAATACGGAATGTGGTGGGACTGGCCATAACAGGGCCATCATTACAGCCAATTTCTCCAGTTTTTAGTTCTGGAGCCACATGATATCCATAATATGCTTCAACATCATCAAGAAGGCCAGTAGCTATCATAGGAGCTGCGCCGCCAGGAAACTTTTCCTCAGAGGGTTGAAAAATCAATACTACAGTGCCTTCCACCAGCTCCAGATGGTTAGTCAATACTAATCCGAAAGCCAGCAGTACAGCCATATGGCAGTCATGGCCACAGGCATGCATAACTCCAGGAACCTCTGATGCAAAAGGAAGACCAGTTTCTTCCTGGATAGGCAGTGCATCAATGTCTGAGCGAAATGCAAGCACTTTGCCTGGTTTATTTCCCTTAATTCTGGCAATAAGACCATTGCCGGCTGGGTTCAAGGTATAGGGGATAGAATGTTTTTCCAAGATAGAAGCAAGGTATTTGGTAGTCTCTATCTCATGACCAGACACTTCCGGATGGGCATGTAGATATCTTCTATAGCCAACAACTTCTTCATAAACTTCTGAAGTGCAGTGCTTTATAAAATCTTTATCCATCATTGTTCTCCTTATCATACGAAACTTATTGTCAAGCAATTTCTGATTTATTTTATCATAATTTTAATATAACAACAATCCCATCTCCTGCCAAAATGTAAATGGCAGTATTTCTGGTTACAGTTCATGGGGCAAAAATTATTTTCAAAAGGAAACGGACAATTATGCCAGATATAGCAATCACAAAGCCGTTTTTCAAAAGTATTTCTCCAATCGTCATATTGACCGTATATTGTATCTGTAACTCTAATGGTGGGTCTTGATAGGGAATTCCTGCTTTTATTATCCAATAATACAAACCTATGAAAAACATAATAATTCCTGCTAATATAACAGAGTTGATTATCTGACGAAGATGCTGTCTTGTTTGTTCCTTCATAAATGGATTCTCCAATTTTAAAAATAAATTCTTTTGTTCAACCTTCCGATAAATAGAAATTACTCGATTTTTAAGCAAGCTATTTCATAGCTAACCTGTTTCTAATTGTTTTATCTTTAACAGGATATAGCCTTTCTGCTGGCAACTGTTTTGAGTTCAATTTTCCATGTTTCCTCTGCTCATTCCATTTTTTTACAACTGGAGTTAAATCTTCTATACGAAAAATACCAGTATCTAAAAACTCCCTCAATGTGCTTCCTTTCAGCCCAATTTGAATTGCTGCACGGTTGATAGCAGTTCCATTTATGCTTCTATCTGGGTCCCATTGGCAATATATCGTTGTTTCATCAAAAGCCTTTTTCCATTCTAAACCATCATAGCTTGCACAGTCCGGTGAGGTTAAAACAGCCTTTTCTAATAATTCATTAAATTTTGTCTGATAAATGTCCAATGCTAAAATATATTCTTGATTTTTCTTAGTTCCCCAATTAGAGCGATACATCATCCATAAAAAAGATGGTTTTATCCATGTCATACGATTGAGATTGAAAGCTTTGCCAAATGTCTGCAGAGCAATCGCTTCTTTTGCAATGGTAGAATTATAAGCTTGATAGACTCGAATACATTGCCTGTCATATTGTGCAAATACCTCTTTTCCATATTCCATATTCTCATCTTCCCATCTGCTAATTTTAAAGGTTTTCTATTTCTATTCTATCACAATTCTGGACGTATGAAAATAGCAAGGTTTTCTACCTTACGCTTAAACCCATTGAAGTTCTTTCAAAAATCCGCTATAATGAAGAAAATTTTCTAAAAAGAAAGAAGGTTTGCAATGAATCCTATAACGATTGAGACATTTACCCAGTTTCAGTTTGTCAGCAATCCAAGTTTTTCCCCAGATGGCAGCAATATTGCCTTTGTGGTGAAGCATGCTGATTTAAAGGACAATGATTATAAGAGCGATTTATACCTTTATAGCTGCAAGGATAGCAAAGTAACTAGACTGACAACTTCAGGAGATGTAAAAAATTATGTCTGGACAGAAAAGGGAACTCTTTTATTTCCCTCTGATAGAGATGGAAAAGAAGAGGATTTCGTCAATTATTATGAAATCTCTATCAAGGAAGGAGAGGCAGTTAAGGCTTTTAAACTCCCATTAAATAGCTCCAGTATTTACCGGATTGATAAAGAGCAATATCTGATTATTGCTACAGAAGACATGGAAAAACGGCAGAAAGATAAGGCCTATGAAGTGGTGGACGAAATTCCTTTTTGGTTCAATGGAAAGGGATTTACCAATGGACGTAGGACTCAGTTGTATCTGTATAACGCAAGGACAGAAGAATTAGTTTTGGTTTCAGAAGAAACTGCAGATGTGGGCAGCTATAGTGTCAGAGGACACAAGATTCTCTATAAGGCATATCCATGGACAGATATCCATAATTTGTATGATGGAATTTATTTGTATGATATGGATACCAAAAAGACTACCTGTCTTTTGGAAAAGGACCAACGCCCTATTGGAATGATTGGATTTTGGTCCGATACCCAAGCAGTAGTTGCATCCCGTGAGGACAATCCTCATGGTGATGGGAAATATATGGATTTTTACACTATGGACTTAGAAAGTGGAGAGATGAAGCTGTTGAAAGAGTACGATTACAGCAGCGGTTCTGGCAGTGTAGGAAGTGATGCGAGGTTAGGTGGCGGCAGAACCGTGAAAACAGGTGATGGAATCTGCTATTTTGTCACTACCAGAGGAGACAGTGCCCATCTCTATTCCATTAAAAAAGACGGAAGCTTAAAGGGCATTGTGACAGACAGGGGTTCTTGTGATAGCTTTGATGTATGGCAAAATCATATCGTAGTATGTGGTCTTTATGAAGGAAAATTGGCAGAGCTGTATCTGGATGGAAAACAGATTACCAGCTTTCATGATATGAGTCAGTGGCAGATGTCTTCTCCAGAAGAGCTTAGCTTTACAGCAAGTGATGGATTTAAACTGACTGGCTGGGTTATGAAGCCGACAGGGTATGAGCCAGGAAAGAAATATCCAGCTATCTTCCATATTCACGGAGGACCGAGGACTGTATTTGGAACAGTCTTTCATCATGAGATGCAGGTCTGGGCAAACGCAGGATACTTTGTATTTTTTACCAATCCAAGAGGTTCTGACGGATTTGGGACAGAATTCGGGGATATTAACGGAAAATACGGCACTGTAGATTATGATAATTTGATGGAATTTACGGATTATGTTTTAAGCCATGAACCAGATATTGACCAGACACGAGTGGGAGTCACTGGAGGCTCCTATGGTGGATTTATGACTAACTGGATTATTGGGCATACAGACCGTTTTAAAGCAGCAGCTTCTCAGCGCTCGATTGCGAACTGGATTTCCTTTGAGTATATGTCTGATATCGGTCATACATTTACAAAAAAGGAACAGTCTGTATTTGCATGTGAAGATGTGGAAAAATTGTGGCTTCATTCTCCTATCAAATATATTGCTGGCTGCAAGACTCCCACATTGTTTATCCATTCGGAAGAAGATTATCGATGCAATCTTGCAGAAGGAATGGAAATGTTTGCAGCTCTGAAAATATTGGGGGTAGATACAAGGATGCTGGTGGTAAAAGGAGAGACTCATGAGCTTTCTCGCTCTGGCAGACCTAGAAACCGAATTGTGCGTATGAGAGAAATCTTAAATTGGATGGACAAGTATTTAAAGACCAATGAAGCGAAAAAGGAGGTCTTATAAATGGAATCAACAGCAAAAATGCCTGTGACAAGGGAGGATTTATTTCAGTTTCAGTTTTTGTCAGAAGCTTCTCTTTCTCCTGATGAAAAAAAAGCAGTCTATGTGGTAAATCAGGCAGACAAAGAAGAAAATTGCTATCACAGCAGTATCTGGTGCATAGATTTAGAGACAAAAGAAAACCGTCTTCTTGCAGCAAGAGGAAATGCAAAGGCTCCAATCTGGCTGGATTCAGAAACTATTTTGTTTGCTTCAGGTAGAGAACAGGAGGAAGCAGTCAAGGATAAAACAGTCTATTATAAAATTTCTCTCAATGGAGGGGAAGCCTGCCAAGCAATGACAGTTCCAGTAAAGGTGGAGAAGTTGAAAAGGTTTGGCAAGGATTGGCTGGTAATGGCTACTGCACAGGAGAACAAAAAAGAGGAAGATGGAGAGTACGAAGCCTGTGAAGGAAAGGATTATTATATCTATGAAGAACTTCCTTTCTGGTTCAATGGCAAAGGAATCCGCAGCAGAAAGCGCACAGTATTATACTTATTTGAGGAAGATACAGAAACCTTAACTCGAATTACCCCTCAATATTTGGAGACCATTTCTTTTGATGTATCATCAGATGGCACAAAGGTAGTTTATTGTGGTCCTATTTATGACAGTGTTATGCCAAGGAGTTGTGGACTATACTTGTATGATGCAGAACAGGGCGAAAGCCGAAAGCTGGTTCAAGAGGGACTTTATGATATCAACCAAGTCTGTTTTATGGGAAATGACAAAATTTTTTATACGGCATATACCTATGAACGAGTAGGAAGACATCCCAGATTTTATCTTTACCATTTATCAACTGGAACTGCAAACCGCCTTCCTTACTGCGATTCTTCTATAGGTAATACAGTAGGCAGTGATGCCAGATTTGGGACAGGCAATTCGATTGCTTATTGTCCAAAGAGAGAGAGGTTGTATCTATTGCAGACCTGCTGGGGAGACTGTAAGCTCATGGCCATGGATAACGAAGGACTTTTGACAGAAGTGAGTAAGGCTTCTGGGGCAGTGAGTGGATTTGATGTAAAAGGAGATACCCTGCTTTTGACCGCTATGAGAGGTCAAAGTTTAACAGAACTGTATCAAATCTCCCTTTCTCAAAAGAATATAGAGTCTGTGATGACAGAGAAGCTATGTCTAAATCCAGAAAAGGAAGAAAAGCTCACAGGATTTAATGATAACTATTTGGAAAGCCATTCCATTTCTGTACCTGAACCATTTCGCTATCAGGGAAAAAATGGTTATGAGATGGAAGGATATGTTATCAAGCCAATCGATTATCAGTCAGGGAAAAAATATCCTGCTGTTTTAGAAATTCATGGGGGTCCTAAAACAGCTTCTGGTTCCATATTCTTCCATGAATATCAATGTCTGTCGAGCGACGGCTATTTCGTGATTTATGGAAATCCCAGGGGGTCTGACGGGAGAGGAGAGGCCTTTGCAGATATTACAGAAGTATTTGGAAAAGATGATTTTGAGGACTTAATGGAGCTTACGGACCAGGCATTAGCTCACTACCCAGATATTGATGAAAATAAAATTGGAATCTGCGGGGGTTCTTATGGTGGGTTTATGTGCAACTGGATGGTAGGTCATACAGACCGATATGCAGCGGCAGTATCTCAGAGATCCATTTCCAATTATCTGACAAAATGTCTGTACACAGATATTGGCTATTATGCCAATCGTCTGCAGATGGGAGCTTATCCCTGGGAAGATTTTCATAAAGTCTGGTCCATGTCTCCACTGAGTGGTGCAGCAAATGCGAAAACACCTCTACTGCTTTTGCAGTCTGATGAGGATTACCGCTGTTGGATGGGAGATGCAATCCAGATGTTCTCAGCAGTAAAGCGTCAAGGGACAGATTCTCGTCTAGTACTGTTCCATGGAGAAAATCATGAACTTTCTAGAAGTGGAAAGCCCGTTAATCGAATAACAAGGTTAAAGGAATTAGAACAGTGGTTTGAAAAATATTTAAAGAACTGAAAAGCTATCCCAGACCATGAACAATTATCACTAAGTTTACTTGTTGTGGTAGTTAAAATTTTTCTTGAAAAGTAACGCACGGAAGAAGGCTACCCCCATCCTGCGGCTCCGAAGCCGCAGGGCTATGGGATATCTTGATTGCTGCATTACTTCTGCCTACAACTGATGGAGTGAACAATGGCTTTTGTTAAGTAAGCTTTGGAAAGATAAGAGTGTTTCTCTATTTACCTAAATAAATAAAAGTAAAAATTGGAAATTTATTAAAGTAAAGGGATAATAGGCGAAAATTGTAAATATAAACTTAATATTATTAACTATATAGCTTAATAATATTAGGAAAAAATGCTTTTCTGAGAAAAAAACTTGACGGCACCTTAGAGAGCTGATTATAATAATGGACATAGCTAAAGGCAGAGAGAGCTAAAAGCTAACAAATTAAAACATAGCGGGAAATCTTAAATCGATGGCGATTTGAAAAAGTACAGGTCGGGCATCGATTTTTGCTTTATAGAGGGAAGATTTCTATGAAGTGAGAGCAAAGTATATGGGGATTGCTATGTATCAAGCCTGAATGAAAGAAGGGAGAGATAACTTATGAGAAGAAAACGCATGATGGCATTAGCTATGGCGGCTGTGATGGCAGTATCTGCATTGGCTGGATGCGGCGGTTCTGGTGGTGATTCTACCACAGCAGCAGGGAATTCAGCAGGAGGAGAGACAACAGCAGCAGGTGCGAATGTAAATCCAGATGCCAATGCATCAGGACAACAGTTGGATGCAGCTATTTCTATCGGGCAGACTGATTCTGAGGTAGTAGAGGGAGGCACTCTGGTAGTATCCATGCCGTCTGGCCCACTGACTTTAGACCCAGCAGGCTATACAACCATGTATGAGAATCATATTATGTACAATGTGGTGGAGACTTTATTTATCTATGATAAGGAATATAAAGAGTCCATTCCATGTCTTGCTACTGGATATGAGGTAAGTGATGATGGCTTGACCTATACCATTCATCTTCGTGATGATGTATATTTCCAAGATGGTCAGTATGTAAAAGGCAGAAAGATGACTGCAGAGGATGTAAAATATTCTCTAGAGAGAAGCAAGGTTGAATCTCCTACTGACCGTGTATGCCGCGATTTCTTTGACTATGCAGAAGTAGTTGATGATACTACCGTATTGTTACATATGTCTTCTCCAGCAGGTCCATTTATCAGCCAACTTACAGAAGTTGGTGCAGCTATTGTTCCAAAGGAAGAAGTAGAAGGCTGGGGACAGGAATTTGGCAATCATATCGTAGGTACAGGTCCATTTACCTTGGAAGAGATTGTAACTGATGAAAAAGTTGTTCTAAAGAGAAATGAGAATTACTGGGGTACAAAGCCTTATGTAGATGGAATTGAATTCCGCATTGTTTCTGATTCCAACCAAGCTATTAATGCAGTTACCACTGGAGAAGTTGATATTGCCATGTATCTTCAGGGCGAGTCCATTAAGAGAGCTGGAGACGAGGGATTACTGCTTCAGACTCCAAGTTCTGCAATTACCTATGTACGGTTTAATATGCAGAATGGCCCTACTGCTGATGCAAAGGTTCGCCAGGCTTTGACTATGGCTGTGGATATTGATGCTCTGGTATCAGGGATTTATCAGTATGGCGAAGGAACTAGGGCTTATCAGCCATTGACTGCTTACTCTTGGGCTTATGACAATACTCAGAATTCTCTAGTTCCAGCCTATGACCCAGAAGGCGCCAAGGCATTGCTTGCAGAGGCAGGTTATCCCAATGGATTTTCTATGACAATTTATATTGGTTCCACGACTTATCGTGAGAAGATGGCTCAGATGCTTCAGTATTATTGGGGAGAGATTGGCGTTACTACAGAAATCAAATCTTCAACCATGGCTGAATGGTCTGCAACAGTTCCAGATTCCTGGCAGGCAGATAAAGTGAACAGTTATGGCGTAAGCTGGAACAGCAATCCAGACCCTTATGGATTCATGGATAAGTTCTTTGCAACCTCTACCATTCATGCCTCTTCTAATGCAGGTGGTTACACCGACCCAGAAGTTGACAAGATGCTCAATCAGGCATTTGCACTTACTGATCAGGAAGCCAGAAAAGAAATCTATGTTAAGATCATGGATAAAATTATGAACGATTATACAGGTATTTACTATGCATATGAGTGCCGGAACTGGGCAATTTCCAGCAAGGTACATGACGCAGTTCTTCGTGCAGATACTCAGATGGTAGTTACATCTCCGTTCAATAACATTTGGCTTGAGCCGTAAAAACGGAATTTGAACCGGCTTTTACAGCAGAATTCCAGAGAGGGAGGAGCATTTTGCTTGCCCTCTCTGTGTTTTATAGTGACAGTTTGATATATCAGATAGCAGGCATGCGGAAAGGAATTTGCCTATGTTAAAGATGATGCTAAAACGATTCCTGCAGACCATACCGACATTGTTCATTGTAGTGACAATTACATTCTGCCTTACAAGAATGCTTCCAGGCGACCCAGCAGTGGCAATTCTTGGTATTGAGGCTAAGCAGGAAGATATTGAGGCTATGAGAGCCAAGATGAATCTGGATAAAAGCCTTCCAGAGCAATACCAGCTTTATATCAGTGGATTATTAAAAGGTGATTTTGGATATTCCTATAGTTATCGTCAAGATGTCTTTAAACTCATCACTTCCAGAATTCCTAATACACTTTCTTTAACTTTGGTTGCCCTTGCTTTTGCATTTGTCATCGGCACCTCAGTGGGAATTGTAGCAGCAATCAAGCAGAATACTATGCTTGATTATATTTTTATGGTGCTGGCTCTTATCGGCGTTTCTATGCCTATTTTCTGGCTGGCTCTTATGTTGGTTCTTCAATTTTCTGTTAAGATGAATCTGTTGCCTGTTATGGGTATGGGAGATTGGAGCAAAGGTTTTGGAGATGTAGTAAGCCATATGATTCTTCCTGGTTTCTGCCTTGCCACCATTCCCATGGCAACCTTTGCAAGAACTACCAGGTCCAGTATGATTGAGACTTTAAGCAGTGATTATATTCGTTGTCTGCGTGCAAGAGGAGTAAGAGAATGGAAAGTAATTTTGATTCATGGTCTTAAAAATGCACTTCCTCCGCTGATAACTGTTCTGGGACTTCAGATTGCAAATACCTTTACTGGAGCTATTATCACAGAAGGTATCTTTTCCTGGCCAGGTATGGGAACTATGATTAATACTGCTATCAATAACCGAGATTATTCTCTCATTCAGGGGACAGTATTGTTCTCTGCAATTATGTTCGTATTCTGCAATATGCTGGTAGATATGGCATATATGCTGCTGAATCCAAAAGTGAAAGGGGCGTGATGACCATGGCAGAAAAAAAGACACAGGACGTTCTGGGCAGAGAAGCCAATATGGCCATGCTCCAAAAAGAGAGAAAAGCAAACAATGCTTGGAATAAGTTAAAACGAAATCGTACTGCCATGATAGGATTTTTTATCGTCTGTTTTATGATATTGATGGCGATTTTAGCCCCAATGCTTGCCCCCTATAGTCCCAATGCCATTAACCCTGGAATTCCCTTTAAAGGAATTGGCTTTAAAGGCCATCTTCTTGGAACCGATGATTTGGGCCGCGATATTTTATCCCGTATTATCTATGGGGCAAGGGTATCTTTGATAGTTGCTGTTGGAGCTACTCTGGTGGGGGCAGGAATTGGTGTTCTGATTGGTCTGGTAGCTGGATATTTTGGAGGATGGCTGGATATTGTTCTTATGCGTATTATGGATGGTATGTTTTCATTCCCCTTTATTTTGCTGGCTATGATATTGATTACTGTGCTGGGCAATGGTATTACCAATGTTATTTTTGCCATAGGAATTGCCAATGTACCTGGATTTGCCAGAGTTACAAGAGGACAAGTTATTATTGTAAAAGAAGAAGAATATTGCAACGCTTGTCGTGTAGTAGGAGTATCTGATACACGGCTGCTGTTTTTACATATTTTGCCCAACTGTGTATCTCAGATTATTGTGTATGCAACTCTCCGCGTGGCAAGTGCCATTATCTCTGAGGCTTCTTTAAGCTTTTTGGGGCTTGGTATTGCGCTTCCCACAGCTTCCTGGGGCAGTATTCTTCGTGTAGGCCGTGACTGTCTGACCACTGCCCCTCATGTGGCAGGTGTGGCAGGTGTGTTTATTCTGGTTACTGTAATTGGATTTAACCTGCTCGGCGACGGCATCCGCGATGTGATGGACCCGAAGATGAAACAGTAGGAGGAGGCCATATGGATATGAATGAAAAAGAGAAAGAAATTATCTTAAAAGTAGAAGTATTAAAGGTATATTTCTATACAGCCAGCGGCGTCAATAAGGCAGTTGATGGAGTGAGTTTTACCTTGAGAAAGGGTTCTACCATGGGAATTGTAGGAGAATCCGGTTCTGGCAAAAGTACGGTGCTGAATATGCTGGGCGCATTGGATGTGCCTACTTCCGGCAAAGTAATGATTGATGGAAAAGATACATTTTCTATGAGAGAAAGGAATCTTACCGTGTTCCGCCGCCGGAATATTGGATTTATCTTTCAGGCATTTAACCTTGTTCCCGAACTGACAGTGGAGCAGAATATTATCTTTCCGGTAGTTTTGGATTACCAGAAGCCAAACAAAAAATATTTGGAGGATTTACTGAATATATTGAATTTGAAAGAACGCCGGAATCATTTGCCCAGTCAGTTGTCCGGCGGACAGCAGCAGAGGGTAGGCGTGGCAAGGGCGCTGGTGCTGGATCCGGAGATCATCTTTGCCGATGAGCCGACGGGAAATCTGGACAGCAAA
>DEPC01000242.1 GCA_002358555.1 Hungatella sp. UBA3402
GAAGATCAGGTGGAAGCTGCCGCCCGATTGCAGCAGCTCCCCACCGGAAGTAAAGTTTTTGATATGGTATTCTTCTGTGTATTTGTCTAAAAGCGGTTTCAGGATGCCTGTGAGATTATCCCTGTCCGCCTTTTCGTCCTCGCAGACTGCTATCTGAAGCATTGGTTCCTGCCTCCTTTTGACGATTTGTGATTTAATAACCTATTTTACTATAAATACAGCAATATTTGCATTACTTTAATATCTTTCTTAAACAGGTCCCGTTTTAGATAGATATTTCACTTATTATTTAAAACTGTACTGTAATGTATAACATTTCCCCTTTGTACTCAGCGCTTATCTGTCCGCCCATTCGCTCTGTCAGTAACTTTGCAATAGAAAGCCCTAAGCCTGTGGAGTAATAGTTTGTTCCTACAGTATAAAAACGTTCAAACAGCCTGCCCACAATCACCGAATTTAAGGTTTGTGCCGTATTGGAGAATGTTATGGTGCCATTTTCTTTCATATCAACAAACAAATCTCCGTCTGAATGTTTTAAAGCATTGCTTATGATATTGGAAAAAATACGGTTTAATGCACTTACATCCAACATTCGCCAGACAGGTTCCTCTGGCATGGCTATCACTGGCTGAATACCTTTTTCCTGCATCATCCCATAAAAGGACAGCAGGCTCTCCCCCAACACACTGACAACATTTATTCTCTCCCTCTTAAGCTCATAGGAAGATGCGGCTATACTATAGCGAAACATTTCTTCCGTCAGGCTTATCATCACATCTACCCGGTTCTGAACCTGTGCAAGATACTCATCCACGGCCGCGCTTTTTTCTTCATGTTTCAAAAGATTAAGATAACCACAGATTGCTGTCAGCGGAGTACGCAGGTCATGCGAAATATTTGTCACGGAGTCTTTCAGTTCCTGATCTCCCTGCTGATAACAGCGGCGTTCTTTACGAAGCAGGCGAAGCTCTGTATTGATCCGGTCAGCCAGTTCCCGCATGTTCTTATCACGACTGGAAATATCAATAAGGATATTTGTATCGGTCTTAAGCCTGTCAGCAAATGCTTCCATGATCTCTCTAACAGATTTTTCCATGAGATATATTTTTATTGATAACATTATTATGATGACCACTAATATACCGACAAGACTATAGACCATTCTTTTATCCCTTTACTTGATTGCCTTTTTCCTAAATGATAAAATTCCAGCAGCCGTTATACCTATACTTTCCACCGCAGAAAATAAAAATATCTTAGGGAATGGATTTTTCAGAATCTGCATTGGTAAATATTCCCCGTGACTCTCAAATATAGGCATACTTTCATAAGCCGCCTGGCCATATGGATTGATAAGCAGCAGATATTCAAAACCCATCCGGGTTCTGGCATCCATATAGTGTTCATCCAAAGAGTTTTCCACCTGTGATGTATCCGTCATGCTCATTTCCTGCTCCCGCAAAGCACTGTGAAAATTGGTACCCATCATACTTAGTCCAATATACAGTACAAGAAGAATCACTAAGCTTGACAGATTTGAGCTGCTTTGCATCGACACAAACACAGATATCGCAGTGATGAAAATGATAGTACATATACACGCAAGATAATAAGCAAAAAGTGTCTGAACAGAAAAATAATACGTCCAGTTAAATATTGCCCCTGCAATTATAATAGTCCAAACAGATAAATGAAACAAAATGACAGCAGCGAAAATATGCAAAATAAGCTGAGCCAGATAAATCTCCATTCTGGTATGTCCCGTAGCCAGCTTATTGCGGATTGTTCCACAAGAATATTCCATTCCAATAAATTGCGAAACACAAATAGCAGAGAATGCTCCGATTACAATCATAATATAAAACAAAAAACTATCAATAACCGGCGGATTAAAATATAGTACCGAAAACAGGACGACTGCCGCACATTCAATATAGTAAAGCCTGAAATGGAATAACCTGCGAAGCTCAGCAAAAAATATTCTACTCATAACTGCTACCTCCTACCAATGAAAAAAAATAACTCTCCAGATCTTCATCCTTTTCCTGCATGGAAAAAATCTCGCAGTTTTCCTTTTCCAGCTCTGCAGCAAGTTTGGATATATTTACTTTTGCATATATTTCCGCAGATGTAACAGAAAGAATTTTATGGTCAACATTTGCAGTATGCAATATATGGGCAAGAACCTTCGTATCCGTTACTTCTGCATGGATACATTTGCGACACGCAGCCTCCAGCTCCGCCTTGCTCACTTCTTTTAATATTCTGCCACTATCGATAAACCCATAATGTGTTGCAATTTTGGCAAGTTCATCCAGGATATGGCTTGAGATTAACACCGTAATCTGTCTCTCGCGGTTCAGTCTCAGGATCAATTCACGCACTTCTACAATTCCCTGGGGATCAAGACCATTAACGGGTTCATCCAATATCAGAAAATCCGGATCTCCCACCAGCGCTATAGCAATTCCCAACCTTTGGCGCATGCCCAAAGAAAAATTTTTCACCTTTTTCTTACCGGTTTCTCCAAGCCCCACCAGTTTCAGGATATCCCGCAATCCTTCAAAGGAAGGCAACCCAAGAACCAAATACTGTTGTTTCAAGTTATCCTCAGCTGTCATATCCGGATAAATTGACGGAGTCTCCACCACTGCCCCTATGCGGCGCCTTGCTTTCACAATGTCCCGTTCATCGTTACGGATTCCATACAAGGTAAAACTGCCAGAAGTAGGCTCCTGTAATCCACAGACCAGACGGAGCAGAGTCGTCTTACCGGCACCGTTTTTCCCAACAAATCCATAAATAGCCCCTTTGGGGATATGCATGGTAAGCCCGTTTAATGCCTGAAAATTCCTGTATCTCTTGTCCAGACAGTTTGTTGTCAGCACATAATCCATAATATTTTATCTCCTAAAATTAAATGTAGTGCTCAAATATTGCCAGTGTTATTCCTGCCTGATTCGTGCTATTACCGAATCCCTGGAAATGATCTGCTTACCATAAACAGGAACTATAATTGAAACAATAAAATATACTATCCAAATCGCTATCATTGGTGTCATCGTGATATATCCGGCATAGTATTCGACCATCCCTGCAAACACATTAGAAACCAATGGTATCAAAACAACACCCAGGGCAAGTGAACCTGATAACGCTGACAGAGAGAAAATAATACCTTCTGTGCAAAGCATTTTCCGTAACTGCTTTCCCTGCATCCCAATACTCTGCATCGTGGCTATTTCTTTTTTTCTGCTTATAATAGATGTCAAAATAACATTGACAAAATTAACAATCCCTATTACCCCAATAACTACGCTCATAAAAGTGCCAACAATCCAGAATTCTGATTTCAAGCTGTCAAAGGAAGTGTAATATGTCTTCGCAGATATATAAGACATGCTTAGCCATTCATTGCAGCATTGGCTATCAATATATTTTCCCATCTGATCAATATCTGCTGCATCAAAAGAATAATTCATCAATGTCGCATTACTGATTTTTCGGAGTTCATCACTGCTTAAGTAATAACAAAATCCATTAGTAGTAAATTGGCAATATTCTGTTCTTCCCCGATTCATTTTCGCCAGAAGTGTATATTGATATTTCTGCCCATCCAATACGATTGTAACTGTATCTCCAACAGCAAATTCTGAAGACCCGGCAGCACTCATAATAATATATTCTCCAGAACCCATCTTACGGAGTAATTCTTCTATGTCTGTTGTCCCCTCTGTTATCTCAAAATTAGACAGCACATAATCATCTGCTCCATATAACTGACAGCTAAGCATACCATTATTGGATTTGTACCTGGCACCTGTGCTGATTCTGATATATTGGTTGCCATCCTTATCAGTCTCACTGTGCTGCTCCCAGTCGGGATACTCAAACAATGACTCTCCCATCGGTGTGCAGGCATACATAGCCCCTCCCTGTAAGAAGCCTTCCTGCCTGTTAATTTCATTTATAACAGCTTCGTCCAAAGCATCATCATTTGTCCGAAAATGTTTATTTACGTTAAAATAATTACTATTTCCTATTACAAAATCTGATTTCATCTTGCTCTGCAAATATTTCTCCCT
>DEPC01000060.1 GCA_002358555.1 Hungatella sp. UBA3402
CCGCCAATTGTAGCTGTGGTGCTGGCAATCAAGAGCAAAAATGTTATTTTATCTTTATTCTGCGGGGGATTTGTAGGGACTTTAATTTTTTGTGGTGGAAATCCATTTTCAGCCATAAAATCTATAATTGGGGATTATTTTTTTGTTCAGCTTACAGACTCCTACAATGCAGGTGTCATTGTTTTAGTAATCTTTATTGGAGGCTTTATTAAGCTGATGGAGAAGTCAGGGGGAGCCCAGGCATTCAGCAAAACGGTATATCGATATGTAAATACAAAATTAAAAGCTCAGCTTTGCGCATGGGCAGGTGGGATTCTTATCTTTTTCTCTGACTTAGGGACTCCGCTTTTGGTAGGTCCAGTTTTTAGACCCCTGTTTGACAAACTGAAAATTTCCAGAGAGAAACTGGCATGGATTCTGGATTCTACTTCGTCTCCAGTGGCTATATTGATTCCCTTTATTGGCTGGGGCGTGTACATTATGGGATTGATTCAGGCAGAGTTTCAAAATCTGAATGTTCAGCAGTCTGATTACAATACCTTTGTAGAGGCAATCCCATTTCAGATTTATGCAATATTGGCAATCATCATGATTCCACTAGTTGCATTCACAAAAAAAGATTTTTCTCAGATGAAAAAGGCTGAAATAGAAGCAGATTATAGAGAATATTCTTTTGAAGATGAGATACAGGCAGAAACCAAAACAAGCTATGGAATCTCAAATGCCAGACCATCTA
The DNA here is from genome assembly GCA_002358555.1 of Hungatella sp. UBA3402. GTDB lineage: Bacteria > Bacillota > Clostridia > Lachnospirales > Lachnospiraceae > UBA3402. The sequence goes on from DEPC01000060.1 coordinate 737, forward strand.
TGGTGATTGTACCGATTCTTGTGGTGTTTACCACCTTATTTGTCACATTGGCTCCTTTGGGATTTCCTTTTAAAAAGGTAGATGGAAATGAATTTCGGATTGCCTTGACTATGGGATATTTTTTTGGAGCTTTGGTTCTGATGGCATTGATTGGAATTTACAAGGTAAAAACCTTTCAGGATACCTTTAAGATTTATGTGGATGGAATGAAAGGTATGACAGATGTTGCCATAACCCTTGTACTGGCCTGGTCATTGGGAAGTATGATAAGTGCTCTTGACACTGCTGGATTCATTGTAAATGGTTTAAAGAGTATGAATTTTTCAGCAGCATTGGTGCCAGCAGCAATCTTTTTGTTTGGAGCTTTTGTATCATTTTCCACAGGAAGTTCTTGGGGAACTTTTGCCATTATGATGCCTCTTGCAATTCCTATGGCTCATGCCTTTGGGATTCCCTATGCGATTGCTGTGGGAGCTGTTCTGTCAGGGGGATTGTTTGGGGACCATTGCTCCCCTATTTCAGATACCACAATTCTTTCCTCTACAGGAGCAGAATGTGATTTGGTTGCTCATGTAAAGACTCAACTTCCTTATGCCTGCGTAAATGGAATCATTGCATTTGTGACATTTATTTTTGCAGGATTTACGAAAAGCCCATTGGCAGTAGTTCTGGCAGTTGTACTTTTGCTTGCAGTTATGATGGTGTGGGGAAAAAGGGAAGAAAAGCATAGCTAAGAAACATTTGGGCCAGATTACGAGGAAGACTGCAGGAATGAGGAGGAACTCTATGAAATTAAAAATAGCACAACTCCAGACAAAAGTGTTTGACGAAAAAGAGAAAAATATAGAGCAGTTGGAAAGCCTGCTAGATGAAATAAAAGGAGAAAATCCTGACCTGGTGACAATAGGTGAGATGTTCAACTGCCCTTATGAAACTTCTAATTTCCCTGTATATGCGGAAAAGGAAGGTCAAAAAAGTTGGCAAGCACTGAGTGCACTTGCAAAAAGATATCGTATTTATTTGTCAGCAGGTTCTGTTGCAGAAGTAGATGAGAAGGGCTATGTGTACAATACAGCCTATGTATTTGACCGCAATGGAATTCAGATTGCCAAGCATCGCAAACTACATTTGTTTGATATAGAAGTGGAAGGAGGTCAATGTTTTCGAGAATCCGATACATTGACAGCCGGAAATCAGTGTACCATCTTTGACACGGAATTCGGTAAAATGGGACTTTGTATCTGCTTTGACTGTCGGTTTCCAGAGCTGAGCCGACTTATGGTTCAGAAGGGAGCAAAAATAATTCTAGTACCAGCGGCATTTAATATGACTACAGGCCCAGCCCATTGGGAAATTATGTTTAGACAAAGGGCAGTGGACAATCAATGTTATATGGTAGGAACATCAGATGCCAGAGATTTAGAAGCAAGCTACATAGCCTGGGGACATTCTATACTTGTATCTCCATGGGGAGATATTATTGGGGAGATGGATGAGAAACCAGGCTATATGATTCATGAAGTGGATATGGATTATGTAGAAAAAGTGCGCCGAGAGCTTCCACTTTTGGCAGCAAGGAGATTAGATTTGTATTCGTTTGCAGAAAAGTAAACTGTCAGAAAAGACATCATGCGATATAGCTATATGGGGCAGGAAAGGCTTCCTTGCCCTTTTCCTATGCCTAAAAATTATAAAAATATATAGAATTAAAGTATTTGCTATAGTTATGAAAATCAATTACAATATACCTAGAGTATAAAAAATTTTGAGAGGGGATTATCAATATGACAACAATTGAGAATAAAAGTTTTGATATGGAGCGTGCATTATATGCAAGCCAAGGAATTGTACTGAAAAACTGCAGCTTTGATGGTCCAGCTGACGGGGAGAGTGCTTTAAAGGAAAGCAAAGATATTGAAGCTAAGAACTGTTTTTTTAATTTGAGATATCCTTTTTGGCATGACAATGGGATTAAAATTATCAGCTCTCAGATGACAGAGTTATGTCGTGCGGCATTGTGGTATTCAGAGAATATTGCCATTACAGATACAAAGCTTTATGGCATCAAAGCATTAAGAGAATGTAGCAAGATAGTTATGGAGAACTGTGATGTAATCTCACTGGAATTTGGTTGGTTTGTCCATGATGTGAAGATGAAAGATTCTACTGTGGAGAGTGAATATTTTATGATGCGTTCAGAGCATTTAAACTTTGAACATGTTTCCATGAAAGGCAAATATTCATTCCAATACATTGAAGATTCTGTATTTGAGAACTGTAATTTTGATACCAAGGATGCATTTTGGCATGCAAAAAATGTTATTGTCCGCAATAGCACGATTAAAGGAGAATATTTAGCATGGTATAGTGAAAATGTTACTTTTGAAAATTGCAGGATTATTGGAACACAGCCTCTATGTTATTGTAAAAATTTAAAGCTTATCAATTGTGAAATGATTGATACTGATTTATGTTTTGAAAAGTCAGAGGTGGAGGCTACCATCACAACTCCTGTAATGAGTATCAAAAATCCATTATCTGGTCATATCTATATGCCCTGTGTAGAAACTATCATCTGTGATGATAGTACCTGTTGTGGAGAGATTATTATAGAGAAAAAATGCAAATGTGCGTAGAAAGAAATATTCTGGTTTTCGTTTAAAATGCTCACTGTAATATTAGAATAAAGGAGAGATATTGTGGAATATAGAATTAATAAAAAGACTGGGGATAAAATCAGTGTGATTGGCTTAGGCACCAGTTACATAGCAGAGGCTTTAGAAAAAGAGGCTGTAAGAGCTTTGCTGTTTGCTCATGAAAATGGAATCAATTATGCCGACTTGGCAACTGCTGGAGCAAAAACTTTTGACTATTACGGAAAGGCATTTGCAGATTTAAGAAAAGATTTGTATTATCAAGTCCATTTTGGTGCCAATTATGAGACTGGTGAATATGGATGGACGACCAATTTAGATAAGGTGAAGCATCAAATTGATTGGATGCTTGGCAAATTGAAAACCGATTATGTGGACTATGGATTTATTCACTGTCTGGATGCAGAATCTGACTGGCAGGCGTATCAAAAAAATGGTGTGTTGGAATACTTGCTGGAGATGAAAAAACAGGGTGTTGTTAAACATATTGGCCTTTCTACCCATACTCCTGAACTTGCAGAGATAGTCTTAGACACAGGGCTAATAGAGCAGTTAATGTTTTCTATCAATCCAGGATACGACTATCGTCATGGCGAATATGCAAAAGGCAGTGTCAATGAACGAATGAAGCTTTACAGACGATGTGAAGCAGAAGGAATCGGAATTTCGGTTATGAAGCCATTTTCTGGCGGACAGCTTCTTGATGAAAAGACTTCTCCTTTTGGAAAGGCACTTACCAAATATCAATGTATTCAGTATGCTCTGGATAAGCCAGGAGTATTGACAGTATTGCCTGGAATTCGCAATGAAGAAGATGTAAAAGAACTGTTGGGATTTTTTGAGGCAACACCAGAACAAAGAGATTATGAAATTCTTGGTACATTTACCCCTAAAGAAGCTGTGGGAAACTGTGTCTATTGTAATCATTGTCAGCCATGTCCTGCGGGGTTGAATGTAGGATTAATCAATAAATATTATGACCTTTCTATAGCAGGTGACAGCATGGCTGTGGACCATTATGGAAAGCTTGAAAAGCATGCATCGGATTGTGTTGATTGTGGTCACTGCGATAACCGTTGTCCTTTCCAGGTAAAACAGTCTGATAGAATGAAAAAAATTGCAACGTATTTTGGAAGATAAGAGAAAAGCAACAGCTTTTTTCTTATGGTAAAAATGAAAAGAGTGTCCGAATTTGTGGAGCAAACAAGCCAATTAGAGGAAATATAATACCTATGCCACAAAAGAGTATGGAGCAATGATTATCATGTTTTTGCATGATTGGAACATAAAATATTCTTAGATTTTCCGGTGAATAATATAGAGCAACTTTTTTTCTCTCTTGAATGAAACGAAAACTGCATCTTCTTAGGGATTTTACTTTATAGGTAGTTCCATTGACCTGGAACTCAAATTCAGGAAAGGACGTATTCTTTCCTGAATAGCTTCTTATGCCATCGGAAATGACAGTAGCAGTTGTCAAAATAGTAGCATACCTGCGTTCTTTCAGCAGTCGGTGACGTATCGTCATTCCAATTGTAAAAAAAACTAACGGAATGACAGAAAATATGGCATCTGTGATATGTTCTTCTGCTCCCCTACTGGATTGGCTTACAATGATTCCTGCAAAGACAAAACATGTCAACGGCCAGAAAACTGCGAAAAAACGCCATCTTTTTAGTGCATAATTGGATTTTTTATCTTCTTGGATATTTGTAGTTATATCTCTATTTTGGATTGGTTTTCTCTTTTTTAAAAAATATACAAGGACGAATGCTGCACTCACAAAAGAGATTGACATAATAATTATACCGATTTTCCAAAGCCATATCTCTGTATTCATAAACCCTCCTTTTAATTATCTTTGGGATATAACCAATTACTATCATAGCAAACAATCCTGTAAAATACCATATTTTATATTGCATATCAAATAAGAAATATGGTAGGATAAGCTTATCAGTTTTGATAAAATAATTGTAAAACTTTGCAAAAAGGAGAGAAGTAAGATGAAGGGAAGTTTCTTTGTGGGTGCAGACCAGAATCCTAAATTTGAGGTGCGCAAGATGACTTTCGGTCCGCTGGGGCCTCATGATGTATTGGTAAACAACAAAGCCTGTGGTATCTGTGGTACAGATGTACATATCTATCATGGGGAGAAAGGGTCTGCTGATGTCACCCCTCCAGTGGTATTAGGACATGAATTTGCTGGAACAGTGGCAGAGGTTGGTTCTGAAGTGACCAGTGTTAAGGTAGGGGACCATGTGGCTATGGACCCAAATATGTACTGCAACCAGTGTATGCCATGCCGTATGGGAAAGAAACAGGAATGTGAACATCTTTTTGCACTTGGTGTTAATGTCAATGGTGGTTTTGCGGAATATGCGGTTTGTCCAGAAACTCAGTGCTTTAAAGTAAGAGAAGATATCTCCTTTGATGAGGCTGCCATGGCAGAGCCCTTGGCATGTGTGGTACATGGGATTGACCAAGCTCAGATTCAGCCAGGTCAAGTGGTTTTAGTAATTGGCGGCGGAACTATCGGTTTGATGATGGTGCAGATGGCGAGGCTTTGCGGTGCTTCTACAATTATATTAAGTGAACCAGTGGAGATGCGCAGGAAGATTGGTATAGAGGTGGGGGCTGATGCAGCGATTGACCCAATTCATGAAAATGTGCCGCAGAGGATTAAGGAAATCTGCGGGAGAGATGGAGCTGATGTAGTGCTTGAATGTGTGGGAAAACCTTTTGCAGTAGAACAGGCATTTTCAGCAGCAGGATTTGCCGCTACAATTTTGTTGTTTTCTGTGCCAGGAGTGGATGCTACCGTACCACTTCCACTGTTTGATGTTTATAAGAAAGAGCTTCGTATTGTTGGTTCCATGATCAATCCAGATACCCACCAAAGAGCTGTGAACTTAATCAACAGTGGAAGACTAGAACTCAAGAAATTGATTACTCATGTCTATGATTTAGAACATATGGATGAAGCAATTCATATGCAGATGAGCGCAGAGTCCATTAAGGTAGTTGTGCATCCATAGATAAAAATTGAGGGATAATAGATAAAGGAATATAATTTCACTCGTTGTGCTAATTAAAATTTTGTAGCATTACTTCTACCTACAAATTTTAACTAGCACAACGAGTTAATTTCTATAAAAGGCATCTATCAAACTAAAAGGTAGAGGCTTTTTTATTTTTGCGAAAAAGAATCCCATTACATTTAATTTCTTAGCATATACTTTTTAAGATATCTTTTTTGCTAACTCCCTTTTCAGAAAAGTGTTCCCGATGCATAAATTTTGAAATATAAAGTATATTTCTACACAGATCACATAATCTTCAACAATCTAACAGTTCTATAATCTGAAATTTATCGTTCTGACATATATTTCCGTATTTCATCAAATGTTAATTTTCTTATCTGTGTATTTGCGTATTCTTTGTATTCTTCAACAATGAAAACAGGTTTCATTGTTTCACAAATTTTTCCTTTGTTTTTTTAGATATAATTGCAAAGTCTCCCTATCCGCAAAGATTTTGTATGAAATCCTGCCATTTTCATTTCTTATCTCATAAATACCACATGGCTTTTTCATACTGTAATCAGCAGTACGCAAATATAACTTTGCAATTTCTAACGACTTAAAAGGAAAATTCTACCGTTTTAATCCACGCTTGGAGTCATGTTCAATACAAATACACAGCCCACAAATGTATTGTGTGTGATTTGATAAACAATCCAAAGGATTTAATAGTGGTGTTATTCTGTTTTTATCAATATAACATTCCATGCACATTTCAAATTCACTCTCTTTACAACTTCCGATTTATATATTTGATTATAAAATCTTTATCCGCCATTTACAATGTATATTTATAAGTTATTTCCTACTGGGTATATAATTCCGAAAAGGGAGTAGTTAATTGAAAAGTTAAATACAACATCCGATGTTGCATTTACAATCATATCTGCCCTGTCTTCAGATTGGAGGATAACATGAGCAAAAAACATCTTACTTTCGATGACAGATTGGCAATCCAGGCAGGACTTCAACTTCGCATTATTTTTATTGGATTTCCCTTTTTGGCAAGTTATAATATATATACTGCCATATTGCGAGGAATCGGCGACAGCCGTATTCTGTTTTTTCCATACTGCTTTCATCCATGGTAAATGTTCTTTTAGATATTTTTTTGTTGCATATTTACACACCGGGGTACAGGGAGCTGCCATGACAACCATACTGTCACAGATTGTTATGACTATATTTATTATGATATATGGGACGAGAAAATATAAGTGGCTGCGGTTTCGTTTCAGCAGAAAAATATTTAGTTTCAGAGCAATAAAAGAAGAGGGCAGCTTTGAATTTCCGCCTATGCTCCAATCCTGTATCAGTTCTTTAGGAGGGCTGATCTTATAGGATTTTATGAATAAGTTTGGTACGTAAACAGTAACTGCAATTACTACCGCATATCGCATAGATACGCTGATTATGTTGCCGATTGTAAATCTGGGTTCTGGTATCTGTAACCGTATCGTTATTCCTTACGGCAATTGTAATTCCGACAGGCGGGAAAATCATTGCCCCTTTTTGGCGCAGGGGCGGATGGGGTAAAAATAGGAAGCGCCTTTTTTCAGCATATTTCCTGTTTCTATCCTGTCTACGGATTGGTAACTGCATTCCGCAGTTATCTTGAGGGAAAAGATGATTTGCTGTATTCCAGCATGGCAGGGATAACGGCATTGACAGCCAGGAAAATCGCATCCTATGCCATGGTATCATTTTGGGGTAATATGGTGATTGCCTATACAGAAATGTTTTCCTGGGTATACCTGCTTATTATATATCTGCTGCGGTCTGCGCAGAAAAGTCAGGCGGGACTTTCAAAGTGAAAATTGAAACAAACAAAGCAAGTATTGGAATGGGATTGCAACCGGGAGGGACGTTATGATTGATAGTAAATTAAACGATATATTGAATTCTCATGATTGTGATGATCTGGCGTATGTTATCAGCGACTATATCAAGCGGAATCTGAGCAGGATTCCTGTCCTGCCCATCAGCGAAGTGGCGGGGGCCTGCTTTGTGTCAAAAGGTCAGATATCCAAATTTGTAAAGAGGCTAGGGTATGAAAGCTATTCCGATTTTAAGGATTCCTGTATGGAATATTTGGAGGCGCAGGAACAGAAAAAACCTGTTTTTGATGCAATCCTTGATTTGAAGAAGAATGTTAAGGGATTTACAGAGCAGTATACCCAATTATTGCAGCACATAGAAAGGACCATAGATTATAGGGCTTTAAGAAAGCTCATAAAAGACATGAAGGGACATAGGGAGATTCACCTTTTTGCCCAGGGGGAGGCCCGGTCGATTTGCCAGATTTTACAGATAGAGCTGGGTAATCTGGCGATTCCCATAGGCATCAACAATACGGATTTCTCCAGACCTTTCTGCTATACCAGCGATATCATGATATTGATCATCAGCATTAACGGACGCAGTTTTTCATTCAATAAAAATGTGATGAAAAAGATTTTTGATATGCCAAACGATATATGGGTCATTACCTGCAGTCCCAGTGTTCCGGTCTCCAAAAACAAGTTAATCGTTCCCACCACAAATGGCAGGTTTAATGAGTTTGCCATGCGGTTTGTAGTTGACATTATTATTGCCCAGTTGAGGAAATCGCGGTGTGAAAAGGGCGGGGCAGGGAAGAAAATCATCTGAAGAGTTTCCAAAATGGAAACTTTTTACCCTCATTGACTTTGGGCTGCTATAATCAATTCACGATAACAAAAAGGGAGGTTTACCTATGAGTTTGCCAGAGAATTTTTTATGGGGAGGCGCCACGGCGGCCAATCAGTGTGAAGGGGGATATGCGGAAGGCGGAAGGGGGATTGCCAATATTGACCTGCTTCCGGCGGGAAAGGACCGGTTTGGGGTGGCGTCCGGAAGGATAAAAAGTTTCCGATGCGATGACGGGCATTTTTATCCTGCCCATGATGCTATTGACTTTTATCACCACTACAAGGAAGATATTGCCTTGTTTGCCGAGATGGGATTTAAGGTATACCGCATGTCGATCAGCTGGACGCGGATTTTTCCAAAGGGGGATGAGGAGAAGCCAAATGAGGCAGGGCTTTCTTTTTATGAAGAAGTTTTTCTGGAATGCCGCAGATACGGCATCCAGCCACTGGTGACCATTTCCCATTTTGATTGCCCCATGGAGCTGGTAAAAAAATATGGGGGATGGAAGAGCCGGGACATGATTTCTTTTTATGAAAAGCTGGCGGTAACCCTGTTTACGCGATTTAAGGAACTGGTCACTTACTGGATTACGTTTAATGAGATCAATATGATATACCATCTGCCGTTTAGCGCCGCAGGCATATGCTTTGATGAGGGGGAAAATGAGAAGCAGGTAATTGCGGACGCTGCCCACTATGAACTGGTGGCAAGTGCGCTGGCTGTAAAGATCGGACATGAGATTAATCCCGAAAATAAGATTGGATGTATGCTGGCAGCAGGGCCTTACTATCCCGAAAGCTGCAGGCCGGAGGATTACTGGAAGGCAGTGTGTGATGACAGAGACGGCTATTCTTTGATTGATGTGCAGGCGAGGGGAAAGTATCCTGCTTACCTGATAAAGAGGTATGATCGAGACGGAATACAGATTCCCTATATGCAGGGAGACAGGGAACTGCTTGAGGAACATATCGTAGATTTTGTCAGCTTTTCTTATTACAATTCCCGTGTCAGCAGTGCAGATGCCAGAGGGAAGGATATAACAGAAGGAAATGTGTTCCCTACACTGATAAATCTATATTTAAAGACCAGCGATTGGGGGTGGCCTATTGACCCTCTCGGGCTTAGGATCACGCTGAATGTGCTTTATGACCGTTATCAGAAGCCGCTGTTCATTGTGGAGAACGGGTTCGGGGCAGAGGATATCCCGGATGAGAATGGGGTCATTGAGGATGATTATCGGATTGATTATCTGAGAAGCCATATAAAGGAGATGATAAAGGCGGTAGAAGAGGATGGTGTTGAACTTTGGGGATACACCACATGGGGATGTATTGATCTGGTTTCTAACGGAACCGGAGAGATGAAAAAGCGGTATGGCTTTATTTATGTGGACAGGGACAATGAAGGTAAGGGGAGCTTTAAAAGGCTTAAGAAGAAGTCGTTTTATTGGTATAAGCAGGTGATTGCTTCCAATGGAAGGGAACTGGATTCCATATAGAAAGGAACTTGGGGCTGTGGACAAGAAACGATATTGTAAAAAGCTTGTATTCTGCTTTGTTGGTTCGGTGCTTATGGGAATTGGAAATGGAATAGCAATTAACTGCGGTCTTGGCGCGGATCCGATTACCGTGTTTTATGGGGGCGTCGTACACACAATGAAAATAAGCGCCAGATGGGCAAGTAATTTAACGGCGCTTCTCATGATAGCGATAACCGTATTTCTGGATTATCATGAATTAGGGGTGGGAACCGTGCTTTCTCTGTTTGTGGTGGGAGGTTTTATGGATGTGACCATAGGGCTGCTAAAGGGTTTTTCATGGGCTTTTCCATATAATTATATACTGATGCTGGTCGCCTTTACTATTTTGGCGGCCGGAGCAGGCGCAATTATATATGTCGGGGTTGGGAAGGTAGCCTATGATGCTTTGCTCATTGCCATCACTAAAAAGTCGGGGCATCCATATCATCACGTTCGCTGGGCCGTGGATTTTTTCCTTTTGGCAACTGGTATACTTATGGGCGGAACGCTTACGGTGGGCACGGTTGTAGCGTTTCTTATACTAGGAAAAATGATAACATTTTTCTGGCGGGCTTATGAAAAGTGCAGATGGATAACCTTGTAGGAAAATACATAGTCCCTGTCCGGAGCTTTCCCGGTTTTTTCTCAGAAAGATTTCTGATGCCCGAAATAATCTCTCACAAAATCACACTGCGGATTTGGAAAGGTATCTGTCTGTATTCCAGGAAATCTTGGACTTGCTCTTGGGACTACTTTGATTATGCTGCTTTTGAATCATTTAAGT
>DEPC01000061.1:0-631 GCA_002358555.1 Hungatella sp. UBA3402
AAGATGCCTCCTTATGTGGAAGTGGGAGAGAATCATCGTTCTGCCTGCTGGCTGCGAGTACAGGAGCTTCTGAATGAAAAACAAGGTGGCAAGGAGGAAAATACAGATGGACAGTAATGAGAAGAATCTCCTTGAAGTGACAAAGCTAAGAAAATATTTTCCTATAAAGGGTGTTAAAGGTCCAGGTGTTCAGGCGGTGCAGGATGTCTCCTTTTTTATTAAAAAGGGAGAAACTTTGGGGCTAGTAGGAGAATCTGGATGTGGAAAAACTACTTTGGGACGAACAGTATTACGTCTTTATGAACCTACAGGCGGAAAGATTGTATATGATGGAACGGTACTGTATGACAATCCATTAGATGAAAACGGCAAGCCTGTGGGAAAAGTAGTTTCAGAAAATATGCTACCTTACCGTAGAAAAATGCAGATTATTTTTCAGGACCCTTCTGCTTCCCTTGATCCTCGTATGACAGTGGGAGAGATTATCGGAGAAGCGATTGATATTCATAAGCTGGCAGCAAACAAATCCGATAGACAAGATATGATTAAAGAATTGCTCAGCAGAGTAGGACTTAATACAGAACATGCCAATCGCTATCCTCACGAATTTTCTGGTGGACAGCAGCAACGT
>DEPC01000061.1:951-4302 GCA_002358555.1 Hungatella sp. UBA3402
GGTGGACAGCAGCAACGTGTGGGGATTGCCAGGGCTTTAGCTGTAAAACCAGAGTTTATTGTATGTGATGAACCAATTTCTGCTTTGGACGTATCCATTCAGTCTCAGGTGGTAAATATGTTAGAGGATATGCAAGAGGAGATGGGACTTACTTATCTGTTTATTGCCCATGACCTATCCGTGGTTCGCCATATTTCCAATAGAATTGGAGTAATGTATCTTGGCTCTATGGTAGAGTTAGGAGAAAGCTATGAACTCAATCGTAATCCTATTCATCCTTATACGCAGACTTTATTGTCTGCAGTTCCAGTTCCTGACCCACAGTTGAGCAGGACTAGACAGAGAATTGTGCTGGAAGGTGATATTCCAAGTCCTATGAATCCACCTAGTGGATGTCGTTTCCATACCAGATGTCCTTATGCTACAGAAAAATGTAGCCAGCAAACTCCAGAGTTTAAGGAACATGAGCCAGGCCATTGGGCAGCTTGTCATTTGTTGGATAAATAAAAATTTTTCTCCGTATCCAGTTTTTTGTTTCTATATAGAATGTTATAGATTAACAAAGAAATCACAAGCAGATAGAGAAGTAAATTGCATATTTGATTTGGTTAAGAGAAATAAACAGCAAATGACTAGATAAAGTAGGTATCCCCGCTTGTCCAGAAACGAATATTGTTTTGGCATGAATATTTTTAGATATACTCTGACAGGCGTTTTGATACAGATAATATTTATTGATGTAAGGAGGTATGTATTATGAGAAAGACAAAGAAAGTATTGTCTATGATTCTGGCTTCTGCCATGGTGATGTCTCTTGCTGCATGTGGTGGCGGCGGTGGAACCTCAGAATCAACAAATGCAGCCGATGCTACTGCTGCAACTGAGACAGCAGCAGGAGAGACTACAACTGCAGGAGAAACTTCTGCACAGGCAGAGGCAGGTGGGTTTAACATTGCCGTATGTCTAGCCTCTGAGCCACAAACCATTGACCCAGCTCTTAACAGTGCTGTAGATGGTGCAATCATGATTAACCATATGTTTGAGGGTTTGGTTAAGTGGGTAGATGATGGGCAAGGCAATGCTCAGACTGCTCCTGGCCAAGCTGAGTCATGGGAAAAAGTGGTCAATGATGATGGCACAGTGACTTATACCATGAAACTTCGCGACGGCATTAAATGGTCTGATGGAAAAGATGTAACTGCAGGAGATTTTGAGTATAGCTGGAAGCGTCTTGCCAATCCAGAGACAGCTGCAGATTACTGCTATATGATCGACATGGTGCAGGGATATGCAGGCGTTGCAAATGGAACCGAATCTCCAAGTACTTTAGGTATTAAGGCTATTGATGACAAGACCCTGGAGATTGTATTGAACTATGACTGTCCATATTTTGAAGAAATCATGGCATTTCCGGCTACCTTCCCAGTGCGTCAGGATATCGTGGAAGGCAATGATGAGTGGACCTACGACCCTGCCTCCTATATTGGCAATGGTCCTTATAAGATGAAGGAATGGTCTCACAATGCCTATATCTTATCTGAGAAGAATCCAGAGTATTATGACTATGCAAAACTTGGACCAGAGACAATTCGCTTTACTCTGTTAGATGATGCAAACGCAATTCTGGCTGCTTATAAGAGTGGAGAGTTGCAGTTTATTGAGGAAGTTCCTACTGATGAGATTGCCAATTATCTGGTTTCTGGTGAATTGCAGATTGCAGACTATATTGGAACCTACTATGTATGCTTTAATACAGAAGATGAGATATTCTCCAATCCTTTAGTTCGTAAAGCATTTAGCTTAGCTATTGACCGTAACTATATTGTAGAGAATGTTACTCAAACTGGTGAAGTTCCGGCTACAGGTTTTGTACCTTCTGGTGTTTATGATGCAAATGGCTCTGGCGGAGATGATTTCCGTACTGTAGGTGGAGACTACTACAGCGTAGCTGATTCTGATTATGAAGCAAACTGTGAGGAGGCTAAGAGACTTCTTGCAGAGGCTGGCTATCCAAACGGCGAAGGTTTCCCAACTGTTGAATATCTGTACAATACCAATGATAACCATAAGGCGATTGGCGAAGCTTTGCAGAATATGTGGCAGACTGTTTTGGGCGTAACTGTAACTTTAAACAATCAAGACTGGGGCGTATTCCTTCAGACACGTAAGGATGGAGATTACCAGATTGCACGTAATGGCTGGATTGCAGATTACAATGATCCTTGTTCTTTCCTTGACATGTGGTATACTGCAGGCGGCAACAATGATGCTCAGTACTCCAATCCGGCTTATGATGCATGTATCGATGCCGCAAAGGCTACTTCTGTTCAGTCAGAGCGTATGAAGGCTTTCCACGAGGCAGAAGATATCCTTATGGGCCAGGATAATGTACATGCTCCGATTTATTTCTACACTCAGAAATATATGCTGGATAGTAAGGTACAGGGAATGTATTATACACCTCTTGGATATTTCTTCTTTGGATATACCCATCAGTAAATAGACAAAAATAGTTTATGATAGAGAAAAAGGATTCGGAAGGCTCGAGTTCTTTTTCTCTCTTTTTATTTTAGAAGCCAAAGGACTTGCAGGAAGAAAGTAATTGAAATAAAGCATTATAGAGTATATACTATGATTAAAGTATTAGTTGTCAACTTAGAAGATTGTGTTTCCTAAACAGAGAAATCTGTCATTAACTATTTGGGTAAATAGGCATTATGTTAAGAGACATACTCTAGAAATAAATGGGAGGGTACAAACGATGGAATATAGGGTTATTGTACTGGATTTAGATGGCACATTGACCAACAGGGATAAGGTTATAACACCAAAAACAAGGGAAGTACTTATGAAAGCACAGGATGAGGGAAATACTGTGGTGTTGGCATCAGGACGTCCCACAGCAGGAGTTATGCCTTTGGCAAGGGAGTTGGAATTAGAGGAGCATGGAGGGTATATTCTGTCTTTTAATGGAGGCATGATTGTAAACTGTAAGACAAAAGAGATTGTATTTGGCAGTCAACTTCCAGTAGAGATTAATCGTCGAGTCATTGACTTAGCCCAAGAGCATCGAGTCGATATCATGACCTATAGGGGAGATACCATTATTACAAGTGATGCTTCTTTTAAATATGTTGTTCTGGAATCTAAAGCTTGTCAGATGAAATTAAAGGAAATCCGAGAATCTGAGAAAATGAAAGAATATGTAACATTTTCAGTTCCTAAATTTATTCTTACAGATGAAGATGATTATCTGGCTCTGGTGGAACCTAAGGTCAAGGCAGCTTTAGGAAAAAATTTCAGTGTTTACCGTTCAGATCCCTATTATCTAGAAGTGCTTCCCAAGGGTAT
>DEPC01000016.1 GCA_002358555.1 Hungatella sp. UBA3402
AAGCTAGTAGCGCCATGACCAATATTTCCAGATAAACTTCCAGTCTGTGGGTCTCCAAGAGGAAGCAACTGGATATTTTCCATCTGAATCAAGTTTGCTCCTACCTCTTGTGCCATAGCAATTCCATCTCCTGTTACATTAGATGTATTGGTGGTCTTAATATTCTCATCAAGAGCTGGCCACTTATCTGTTCCTTCTAGAGCCTTCATGCGCATCTCCACATTGCCACCAAAGCCTCCTGTTGCCAGAACAACACCACCATTAGCTTTTACTGTAATTTGATTTCCTGTCTTGCCTTCACAGACAACACCTGTAACTATGCCATCCTCTACAATAAGAGATTTTGCTGTGGTATTATAAATAACCTCCAGTCCTTCATGACTATTCATATAATTCTGATAAACAATAAAGAATCCTGTTCCTTCTGGTTCTACAGGTTTTTGACCTCTCTGCCATAATCCACCTGCCACAGTTGTAGGAGTATCTTCAAATTCCATACCCAAATCCTTTAGCCAGTCAACTGCAGACCAAGCCTGGTCCACCAGAATATGTACAAGCTCTGGTTTTGCCTGTTGATCCCCACCATTGAAAGTCTGAGTATAATGCTTTTCTACAGAATCTTCATATTTTTTAGCCATCTCGCTTCCATCTTCTACTGCGTTAAATGCACCACCAGAAAGTATGGTATTTCCACCCATCTGAGAGCTTTTCTCAATGACAATGACATTCTTGCCTTGCTGGCTCGCCTGTACTGCTGCTGCCATACCTGCACCACCAGCTCCGATTACTACAACATCAGTTGTCATTTCTGCATCAGCTTCAGCTACAACTTCTGGCTTCACAGCCTTCAATGCTTCTATATCCCCACCTGCCTGGCTGACACAGTCCTCCACACCTGCCAAAACAGCATTACTGGTCAAAGTGGCACCACTTATGCTGTCAATCCCAAGACCTTGAATTTCAAGGATTTGTGCTGGCATGGATTCACAGACAGGCGCTCCAATACCTGGAGTTTCCTCATGTTCAATCTGAATATCTGTGATTGCATCTGCACTGAAAGTAACACTTACTGTCATTTCTCTCATTCCCGTAACGGTTGCACTATAAGTCCCAGGGGTATAGACACCCTTTGACTCTGCTGCTGTAGTTTCTTCTGCTTTTGTCTGGGCTGTTGTTTCTGCTACAGTAGTTTCAGATGCTGTAGTACTCTCTGTCACTGCAGTAGTTTCCGTAGGCTGGCTCTGACAGGCACTTAAAGCCCCCATAGTTAAAGCTGTTGCAGCCATTACAGCAAAAAAACGTCGATTTTTTCTCATAATTACATTACCTCCCTTATATATTTAGAGTTCTCTCAAAAAATTTCATGTAATTTAATCTGTAAAATAGTATTTCAGAAGAAATTTTTGAGAGACTCTATCTATAAAAAATATACCTAAAGACCCTTCCCATAATCTATGCCTTATTCCAAACATAGATGGATTATATCTTAATATAATATTTTTTATTTTATATATTTTAACATAATTTGTGTATGTCTGGCAAGTATTTTTGTTAGATTTATACAATTTTTATGATTCGTTCATCTCCATAGTCTATAAATTTCACTTTGCGGTATAGCTAGGATATGCAAAGACATATTCTAGTTGAAGATTATATCTAGAAGTAACACTACTAACATTGTTTTTACCTGGTCTACGGTTTTAGAACCTGTAATGCTAAGGAAATGTATTTTTCTACTATAATGAATCTGTGAAATTCTTCTTGCATTTTTCTCCAAATCCGTATACTATGGCAATAACTGAATTTTTACTTCTAATATCTAAACCCTATATCCAGCTAAATTATTCTAAACAATTTATAAAGAAAGAAGGATTTTACTATGGCAGAACAGGCCGATTATTTATGGAAAGATAAAAAACATCACCTTTGGTTTCCCTTAAGCTTTACTACCTACTATATAGAAGATGCCCGTCTTATGATTAAGCAGGGATTCCTCAACACGACTTTGGAGGAAACATTATTGTATCGCATTGTAGACTTGACATTCCGCCAAAGCTTGGCAGGAAAAATTTTTGGTACTGGCGATATCATATTAAAGACTAAGGTTGATACGACCCCTGAGATTGTTCTAAAAAATATTAAAAAGCCTATAGAAGTTCGCCGCCTCTTGTCCCAGGCAATAGAAGAAAGTCGCCAGTCTCATAATGTAGTAGGTAAGGAATTCTATGGTGGACCTACCCATGAACATATGGACTTAAATGAAGATGGGTTCTGTGATTTTGATAAACAGCCTATAGAATAAAATTTCTATTAGAAACCCCAACCCCCTTGTCCGAGCATAGCAAGTTTAGGGGTTGGGGCGCTGTTTTTATCAGATTTATATGGACTTAGGGACTTAATGTTATTAGCTACAAAACCATAGGATAGAAAGAACTAAGTTCGCAGCATTATGTTTCACTATATTTCTTAACTAACACAATAATTACTTACATAAGCCCCATAAGCTGTGGTACTGCCAAGGACAGTGCAGGAATATAGGTTACTGCCAGCAACAGCAAAAATAAAACTGCAAAATAAGGAAGCAATGTCTTTGTCACATCTTCAATCCGAATCTTACTGATACCGCAGCCTACAAACAAAACAGAACCCACAGGCGGCGTAATATTTCCCATACACATATTGAAAATAAGCATTACACCGAATTGAATCGTACTCATACCCAAGCTTTCAGCAATAGGCAAAAAGATTGGTGTAAAAATCAAGATAGCTGGGGTGATATCCATAAACATTCCTACAATCAGCAAAATCGCATTCATCAGCAGAAAAATTACAATCTTGTTGGTAGAGATGGACATAATTCCTGCGCTGATAGCTGCTGGAATTCCAGAATATGCCATAACAAAGGACATTGCTGAGGAAGCAGAAATCAAAAACAGGATAATTCCACTGGTACATGCACTGTTTACCAGAATCTTCATAAAGGATTTCATGGTAATACTCTTATAACAAATGGATAAAATTACACAGTACAATACACAGATTCCCGCACCTTCTGTAGCTGTAAAAATTCCTCCTACAATACCACCAATGACAATGATAATCAACAATAAACTGGGAATGGCCTGGAAAGTTACTTTTAAAGCTTCATTCATGGGAGTTTTTCCTGAAACTGGATAGTTGTGCTTCTTTGCATAGACAAATGCTACAATCATTGTTCCTAATCCCATAAGAAGTCCTGGCACATAACCTGCCATAAACAAAGTGGAAATGGACACTCCACCTGCAACCGTAGAGTACACGATAAATGCACTGGTAGGCGGAATCAGAAGTCCTGTAGGTGCAGAAGCAATATTTACTGCTGTTGCAAATGCTGGGTCATAACCTTCATCCTTCTGAATCGGGTAGATGCACCCTCCCATTGCAGAGGCAGCAGCAACGGAAGAACCAGATAGAGCACCAAACAACATATTGCCAACTACATTGGCCTGTGCCAAAGAACCTGGAATCCAACCCACAAATAATTTTGCAAAATTTACCAATCTTCTAGCAATACCGCCATTATTCATAATATTTCCTGCAAGAATAAACAATGGGATTGCTAACAATGAGAAGCTTTCTACGCCACTATTCATTTTCTGCATAGTGATAAATGTAATCTGGTCCCAGGACAAGGAGGAGATGGCAGTTACAATCGAAGAAATCACAATACTCACGGAAATCGGGCAGCCTAAAAACAGCAAGATACCAAATACCGCAAATAAAATCACAGTAGTAAGCGCAATATTCATTACTCATTCCCTCCTATCTTAATTCCTGTTACATCTTCATAGATATTGATAATCTGAGCCACAATAATAAATAATCCAGAAATAGGGGCCATAGCATACACCAAACTTCTAGGAATCCCTAATAAGGCAGAAAACACCTTGATTGCACTTAAAGACAGCTTAAATCCACCTACTGTAATGACAAAAGTGGCAAATACTAAAATTAATGCATCAATGGCAATCATAAGAATCCTTTTTTTCTGAGGACTTAAACTATCCCTAAACAGTACTAAACACATATGTTCCCTGGTAATAAAGGCATAAGCAGCTCCAATAAATCCAGTCCAAATCAGAAAATACCTTACCAGCTCCTCTGTAAATGCGGCTGGACTGTTTAAGACATATCGGGTAAATACCTGGTATAATACCAATAGAGTCATGACAGATAACAAAATGGTGGCAATGCCAGATAAAAGTCTGGTCATCCATTTTTTTACGACAGTCAACAGTTCTTTCATGTATATCCTCTCCTATTCTACAGAATCAATGATGTCAAGTAGAGCTTTCACTCCTGGATATTGTTGGCAGTATTCATCAATCATACCGCTGGTGGCCTGCCGGAATGCTTCTTTATCCACATCATCCACAAACTCTACATTCATCTGGGACTTTGCCTCCTCAATCGCTTCCTCAATAGCAGCATCCCACGCAATCTTATGGCTGTCTGTGGATGCATATGCTGCTTCCAAGATAATCTGCTGGTCTTCAGGGCTAATATTTTTCCATACCTTTGCACTCATTACCATAACATCAGGAATCATAGCATGTTGGTCTGTAGAAAATACTTTACAGATTTCTCCGTGTTTTCCAGTAGTAAGGGCAGTCTCATTGTTTTCTGTTCCATCAATGATACCTGTCTGGAGGGAAGTATACACATCACCATAGGACATAGCTACTGGAATTCCTCCCAATGCTTTCATCATATCGGTCTGAGATTTCATATCTTGTACCCTAATCTTTAATCCTTTTAAATCATCAGGAGTGCGTACAGGAGTATTTTTTGTATAGAAGGAACGAGCACCTGAAGTATAATAAGTCAATGTCACAAAACCATCATTCTCTGAAGATAAGAAAAAGTCTTTCATCTCTTTGGAATCCATAATGTGATAGAAATTTTCTGTATCATCAAAAATATATGGCAATCCAAAAGTATGGTAGGATTCATTGTAAGTAGCCAGACCTGGTGCAGATACCTTTGTCATGGAAATTACTCCTGCCATAAGCTGCTCCATATTTTCATTTTCAGAGCCAAGCTGTCCGTTAGGGAGAATCCGAACCTTTATCCTTCCATTGGTTCGTTCCTCCACTTCCTCTGCAAATTCTGTCATAGCGATATGTACAGTATGAGATTCACTAAGTCCATGGGCCAGAGTCAAAACCATTGGATTTTCTGCAGTAGCTTCTGCACTGCTTTTTGCTCCTGTGTTGGCGCATCCTGTCAGTCCTAGAGAAATGGCCAAAACAGTTGCAATCACGGCAAGTCGTTTCATCATGAATAACCCCCTTTTACATTCCAATTAAGTCAAATTGCTCAAAGGAAACAAGTACCTGATGATTTCTCTTTGGATTCTTATATTTAATCTGTACAGATTTTAACCTCTGGCTATAGTACCATCCACATTCTGCCTCTTCAAATTTACGTCTGTGAAGGAAATGTGGAACCTCCTGCCCATCAATTGTCACCCAGTAAGGAGATTTTTCTCTGTGAATCATATCTACATACATAGTTTCCACAGCAGTCTCATAATTTCCCTCCTGCTTAAAGTCCAGATAGGTCCGTTCTCCCACAGCCATTGAGATGTTTGTCTTTAGATATCCTCCATTCGTATAATCCATAGAAACACCATCATCTTCATATAGGGTAAAGCTTGCATCCTTGTCTGCTGCACATAGTAAAATAATTCCTGTAGCCTGCTGAGTTTTTAAGTTGTCAAGTTTGTTAGCTGCCATAGGAATGATTGCTCCGCTTCTGATAAAGAGAGGAATCGAGCTTAAATCCACAGGAATTTCCACAGTCTGTCCTCCAGCATAGAAATCTCTGGTATAAAAATCATAGAAGGAATTTTCTTCTGGAAGATATATGGATCTGGTCTTGGCTCCTTTTTCAACCACATTAGCTACCAGAAGTGAATCTCCAAACATAAAGTCCACACCCTCCTCATAGCAATTTGGGTCATTCTGGAAAGCACTGCACATAGGTTCCATGATAGGAAGTCCTTTCTCATGTGCTCTGGCTGTCAAGGAATATAAGTATGGGCTTAACTGATATCGGAATTCTATGGCATGACGGATAATTTCTTTACAATCACCATACATCCAAGGTTCTGTCACTGTATTGTCAGTGTTTGTAGAGTGAATCGAAAAACGTGGCTGGAAAATTCCATTCTGAATCCATCTTACGAACAGCTCTTTTTCTGGTGCAGGACCAAAGAAGCCACCAATATCACAACCTTGATTGGCAACTCCAGACAAGCTCATTCCTAAAATTGTGGCGATATTATACTTTAATGCCTCCCAGCAGGTCAAATTATCTCCAGCCCATGTCTGGGCATATCTCTGTATTCCACAGTGACCAGAACGACATACAATATAAGGTCTGGTATTTTCAAAGGTTTCATGGACAGCCTCATCTGTAATATGACACATAATATTAGACATTACCGCTTTAAGCTGACCAATATTGCCGCCTTTACCCTCAAAGTCACAGCGGCAGTCTTTATCTACCAAACTGTCATACTCACAGTTATCATTCCAGATAGAGCAAGTTCCATATTCCAGCACATGTTCTTTCAACAGACTTTTCCAGTTCTCACGGGTTTTAGGGTTGGTATAATCTACAAATACTCCTTTGCCTCCCCACCAAGTTCCCACTCCAGGCTCATCATTGGTACTAGATTTAATAAACATCCCTTTGGCTTTCATTTCTTCCAGCATAGGATGAATCAACAAGATTCCAGGCTTCACATTTGGAGTCACAGTAATTCCTCTATCTGCCATCTTCTGAAAGAAATCTTTCGGATTTTTAAATCTCTTTTTGTTCCAGGTAAATACACAGCGCTTCACGCCCTTATCTGTCTCCACAGTACAATAACCAGATGATAACTGGAATCCATCTACAGGAATTCCTTCTTCCTTTGTAGTGTCAATAAAATCTACAATCGCATCATCACAATCTTTATCTAATTCTGGATAATACATAGAAGAACCCAAATATCCCAAAGCATATCTTGGCAGCATGGCAGATTTTCCTGTCAAATCTGTATAGCGCTCTATCACATCTCTGACTCTTGGCCCAGCAATCAAAAACAAGTCAATATCTCCGCTGTCTGCACGATAGCGGCTGTGCATTTTCCAGTAATTGCTCTTTTCACGTCCCATATCAAAATCGCATTCGCTGGTATTATGATAAAAATATCCTACTGCCTTTTTCGTAGTGCGATTTAATTTGATATAAAATGGAATATGCTTGTATAGAGAATCTGTCTCCTTTGGATTGTAGCCCATGGCATCCTTTGGACTCATATTCATAAATTTTTGAGCTTTATTAAACTCGCCACTCTTTTCTCCAAACCCATAGAAGCAATCATCTGCACAGATTTCGCTGGTATGAATCCTTCGATGATTACTGTCCTCCTGATAAGCTAAATCTACAATATCTGCATGGAGCAAAGTTCCTTCCTGGTCATAGACGCAGATGCGAAATGGCTCTTTCTCAATTACCACCTTCAAAAGCTTGCCTTGAAGTACAGCTATCTCATTCTTATCTTCTAAACTAAATTCTGCGGCTGTAATTCGTTTCCTATAGTTTTTCATAAACTCATCCATGCGGTCTTCCCATGCAGTCATCACCAAACTATAAGATTCTTCTGCAAAATCATTGTCAAAACCTGCTCTGATGCGCAAAATGGAATCTGTCAAGAACATCACTCGCAGTTCCACACCATCAGTCTGGATAGAAACATAATTTTCCCTCTGATTTATGGAAAAAACCTTGGTACAGATTTTCATTTTTCATTTCCTCCTACTTTTTTACTTAAACCGGTTTTTGTAATCCAATCATAGAAAAAAAGAACTAGCAAAACAAGACAAATATTGCATTGATTTCTCAAAAATTAAACATATCTTGCTCTTTTTAAAAATGAATGATATGATATTTATATAAAAAATAATTGAAAGCGCTTACAATTATTGTATAAGTTTTACAGAGGAAGTAATATAATACGAAATCTTTCATAAAAACTTTGTTAAAGTTTTGGCGTAGGAGGGACAGTTATGCTTGACCAAGCAGGAATTCGTATGGCACAAGGCAACAGTATTGCCTGTGAACGCATCTGCGGAGTGAATGACAATATGATAAAATCCCATTATCACAACTATTATGAAATTTATTATCTGGAAGAGGGAGAACGCTACCATATGTTGCAAGATGATATGTATCTTCTTAGGCCAGGAGAAATGATTCTTTTCTCACCCTATATCTTGCATCGTTCATATGGAGATGAGAATGTTCCTTTTAAACGTATTGTTCTTTATTTCCAATCTGATGAAATAAACTGTCAAGAACTCTCAAAAGCTCTTGACTATGGAAATGGGGTATATAAGCCCCAATTAAAAATAAGACCAACTATCCACCGAATTTTAGAAGAGCTTCTTATAGAATCAGATACTACCTCTGAATTTGTCAGGGGATACCGTCATACCCTTGTCAATGCCTTGCTTTTTGTGATGATGATGCAAACGCAAAAGCAGAATCCCCGCCGACAGGAAAAGCTCAACCGGATGAGCCAGATAATCAATTATATCCACATGCATTATCATGAAGATATCCTCTTAGAAGAACTTGCAAAAACATTTTTTATAAGTCCTTATCATCTGTGCAGAGAGTTCAAGCGCTATACTAACAGTACAGTTGTGCAATATGTCAATATCACAAGAATCATGAATGCTCAAAGAAAATTCATGGAGACTGATAAAAATATTACCGAAATCAGCAAAGAGACAGGGTTCTCGAATATCACCCATTTTAATCGAGTATTTAAGGCAGTGACAGGAATGACTCCATCTGGATATCGGAAAACCCACCGGAATTTGGTTGGAGGATATGACTGATTTTTTGAGGTTCTTCATAAATTTAGTATTTATGCGACTTTGCAGAAGCAGGAAAAAATGGAGAAACTCAAAAACTGATTTGCATTTTCTAAATCTTTATATTATAATAGGCTGACACAATTATTACATCAAATAGGGAGGATTCTCGCTGTTAGGCAGTGAACAGCTTGCCGGTATCCGTTGCCAATCCCCCATCTGATAATGGCAGGCGTGCAAAAAGGAAGATTGAGCTGGCCCACACGCCGCCACAAGAACTCCAAAAGCGTTCTTGAACAAAATAAAAAGACAAAAAAGGAGGACTATTATGGGACTTGAATTTATGAATATGTTGCCCTCTCCGGCTGAAATCCGTGACCAATTTCCCCTTCCTGCTGGACTGGCAGAGTTAAAGGAAAAGAGGGACCAAGAAATTAAAGATGTTTTAACAGGAAACAGTGACAAATTTCTGGTAATTATTGGACCTTGCTCTGCAGACAACGAAGAAGCTGTTCTGGATTACACAAGTCGTCTGGTATCAGTTCAGGAAAAGGTCAAAGAAAAACTTATCATTATTCCTCGTGTGTACACCAACAAACCACGAACAACTGGAGAAGGATACAAGGGGTTGCTCCATCAGCCAGACCCAGAAAAAAAACCAAATATGTATGAAGGAATTATTGCAATCCGTAAAATGCATATGCATGTAGTACAGGAAACCGGTCTGACCACTGCTGATGAGATGCTTTACCCAGAAAATCTGCGATATTTAGATGATTTGATGTCCTATATTGCTGTAGGTGCCCGTTCTGTGGAGAATCAGCAGCATCGTCTGGTTGCCAGTGGCTGTGACGTTCCTGTGGGCATGAAGAATCCTACTAGTGGAGATTTATCGGTTATGCTCAACTCCGTAGTTGCTGCCCAGGGTTCCCATGAATTTATTTTCAGAGGCTGGGAAGTAAAAACTCCTGGCAATCCCTTGGCTCATACAATCCTTCGTGGTGCAGTAAACAAACATGGACAGAATCTTCCTAACTACCATTATGAAGATTTAATTCTTCTCCATGAGTTGTACAGTCAGAGAGATTTAAAAAATCCAGCTTGTATTGTGGATGGGAATCATTCCAACTCTGGCAAACGCTATCAAGAGCAGGTACGAATTGTAAAAGAGGTTCTTCACAGCCGTCGCCATTCTTCAGAAATCAGAGATATGGTAAAAGGGGTTATGATTGAAAGCTATATTGAATCGGGAAGTCAGAAAATCGGGGAACACTGCTACGGAAAATCCATCACAGACCCATGTCTTGGCTGGATAGACTCTGAGCGTTTAATCTATGATATTGCAGATGGACTGTAAACTTTATTTTCTTAAGAGAAAAACCGTAAATTTTGCCAAATTT
>DEPC01000240.1 GCA_002358555.1 Hungatella sp. UBA3402
TATGACTTAAAGAAATTCCTGCTGCATTTCTCATAACATAAGCAGTAAAGCCTGAACAGTCAACTCCTCTGTTTGGGTCAGTTCCTCCAAACATATATTGGTTGCCTAAAAACTGAAGGGCATAGTGTACTACTTTGTTTCTCAACTCAGCTTCTGTATCTACGGTTTCATAGGTACGTTCTACTATAGTTCCATAATCAGAAACCTTTATGTATCCTTTGGCAGAACCAGTATTCACAAGTGCCCATCCATCTTCATAAGAGATTACTTGATAGGTATCCCCTCTTGTCACTGTATCAACAGTTTCAGACCTTTCTGTTCTAGATTTATGTAATGATGCATGAGGTGCATCTACTCTTACTACATAGGAAGAACTGGTTTCCACCGCCACAGTTTCCTGATATTCTACAGCTGCTTGAGCCTGTCCAGTTGTGGTATTCATCAACCATGCCCACAGACACAATGTAGCTGCTGCCTTTAATTGTCTTGTTAGCATACTCTCAACTCCATTTTTGTTTGTTACAAAAGTATTAACTTTATTAAAAATTATATTGCATATATATTACTTTGTCAAGCAAAAACAGCTTTAAAACTGTTACAAATCAGTTCTAAAGCTGTTTTTAAAGGAAAATCTCATATTAAATTTTAATATTTTGTAACATTTTAGAGTTAATCAGAAGATAGGATTTTCTATTATCTACCTCTCATCCCTCGGAAAATGGTGACTATCATCCAAATGAGAAAAAGCGGTCCAATCAAGGGAGCTATAAGAGCAAATATTCCTCCAATAATCGTGATTACCAAATAGATAACCCCAAATACTATCAATGCCATCAATAATTTCCAATACCATTTATCAAAGCGGAATATTTTTATAGGGCTTTCTGTTCCATATGGATTCTGGGCTCCATCTTCCTGTCCCCTGTCTCTACTTGTACCATATTCATAGGCATTATCAGTACTATACTGCGCATCTTTAGAAGTATCTGTCGTATCTTCAATCGTCCTAGCAATAAGCCTAGGGTCTCCGATTTCTCCAATCACTTCCTCTTCTGTTCTGCCCTTGCGGACTTCTTCTGTAATATATCCGTCATAATAACGTATATTTTCTTCCACTACCCCTTGCGGTACATCTCCTGTCAATGCTCGCCGCAATGTCTGGAGAAATTCTTCTTTTCTCATGCAATTCTCCCTTGTCCTTCATCCTGCCTTTTTGCAGTTTTGGTTCTTCCTTTTTAAACATGGTCTAGTTTACCATGTTTCCCTTTTCTGGTAAATGGCGACATTCTTAAATAATTGTAAATTATTATGAAGAAATCTTAATTTTTTATCAAAATCCCTTTTCTTTTAACACGCCCTTCCTGTAAGCCTCTACTAACTCTTTTAAATCATTTATTTTCTCTGTCAACTCTTCTCCCAAATCGGTATCACCTACCATAACTCTCTTTTTCATTTTCTCCACAATGGTCACTTTTGGCGTATTCTCTTTCCCCCGACAAAAAGGTTTGTGTTCTGCCAGTGCTAGATGTCTGGAATTATAGATTAATGTATATCCGGCAATTCCTGTTTTACTCTGATATGCTTTGGAAAGTCCTCCATCTATGATATATAGCTTTCCTCTGGCTTTTACTGGCGTCTCTCCATCTTTAATCTTCACTGGAACATGTCCATTGATAATATGAGAATCAGCAGCAGGAAGTCCGAATTCCTCTAAAATCTTGTCACAATACTGTTCTTGTACGCTTAATTGGTAATAGGGGTTCATAACTTCCTTATGAGTATTCTTTTCTTCTATAAAATAATGCTCAAAAGTAGTCATCTTATCCTTGCCATAAACCGGAGATTTCTCTCCGCACCATAAATACCACATAAAATCTCTGGCAACTGCCTTATCTGGATTTCCTTCTGAAAGAAAATAAGCGCTCTGAACCATTTTGTCAATAAAATCCATCAATGCTTTTCCACTGTATGGAATTCCAAAAAATTCTATCTGCTCAAAACTTCCATCTTTTTTCATGGGAATGCATCCATGATACAGCAAATTGTGGTTATAAGTTTTGTACATAGCCCCATGAGAATATAAAAATTTTACATGCTTGTGAAGAAGCTGGCTGTGCTTAAAAGAAAGTTTTAAGGTGTGTAGAAGTTCCTCCTCTTCCTGAGTCAGCTTCAAAGGGTCCTTGGGGTCTATTGTAGGAAATGACATATCTAGCATCTGATATGTCTTGCCATCCACAGTCACAGTTCCATTTTCAAAATCTACCTTTTCTAAAAGCCTCCGGTTATCCATCTGATATTCAGGATGACGGCGGATAATCTGTCCCTCAATCTTAAACTGAAGAATGGCTATCGCCTTATGCATCTTGGCCACCAATCCAGGGTCCACCACATCATAGATATTCTCGTCCAAAATATGAGGAACAAACCTAGTACAAGGGTCATTTTTATAAATATTTGCTGCAAACATAGAAAGAGGCCGTAGATTGATACCATATCCATCCTCCAGCACATCAAAGCTGTTGTAGCTAATGGCAATTCTCAATACATTGCAGATGCAGGCCCGATTGCCAGTAGCTGCTCCCATCCAAGAGATATCGTGATTCCCCCACTGAATATCCACATCATGAAACTGCATCAGCTCATTCATAATTAAATCTGCTCGTGGCCCTCTGTCAAAAATATCTCCTATAATATGAAGACTGTCTATGGTCATATTCTGAATAAGCTGACATAAGGCAATGATAAATTTATCTGCAATATCAATATCAATGATAGACCGAATAATTTCACTGTAATAAATCCTTTTATTTTCTCCATCATAATCCACATGGAGGAGTTCATCAATAATATAGGCAAAGTCTTCTGGCAGCTTCTTGCGTACTTTTGACCTGGTGTACTTAGAAGAAGTCACTTTACAAATCTGTACCAATCTGTAAATATTAATCCGTTTCCATTCATCAGTTGCCTTTCCTTCCCTCCTCATCTGGCTTAATACTTTATCTGGATAATAGATTAAATCAGCTAATTGGTCCTGGTCTTCCTCTGGTATTACATAGCCAAAGGTCTCTTTAATTTTTTCACGAATGATTCCTGACGAGCTTCTCAGCAAATGGATAAATGCCTCATGCTCTCCATGAAGGTCGCTAAAAAAGTATTCTGTCCCTTTTGGCAGCCCCTTGATGGCAGTTAAATTGGCAATCTCACTGGATGCTGCTCTGACAGTTGCATACTCCTTTGCCAAAAGCTTCAGATATGCTAAATCCCTCACTGTAATTTCCTCCAAATTCTTGCATTTTTCCTATTGTTATAGTAACATAAATTAACTCGTTGTGCTAGCAATTTAAAAATAAATCCAAATGCAGATAATATGGCATTTGGATTAA
>DEPC01000248.1 GCA_002358555.1 Hungatella sp. UBA3402
TGGAAAGAAAAATCTGTGTTGTCTTTGATTTTACAGAAAGCTATTGGAAGGGGAGAATATCAAAACCTCAACAATCGTATATGATTTTGAGAAATATTTTTTGTGTTGCAGCAAGTAGAGGAAAAAATTATATTATTTTTGTAAAACCAGACGAGGCTATGTTATCTGAAAGAACTCTTTCCACTTTCATAGAAACGAATCAAAAATTTCAAGATGTAAATATCAGCGAAATGTTTGATTTTAAATATAAAGAAGATGTGGAAAACTGCTTTTCTCAGTTAAAATTTAGTAAAATAACATCAAAAGATAACTTGCCAATAGATATAAAAAGCAGAGATGATTTGATAGACTTATCGCCCTGTATTGGGATATATCAAGAAGCAGTCTTTTTTTATCACTATCAAATAGAGGCAGATATAAAATTAAAGCTTTCATTCAATTCCGAACTAGACAGGCTTTATACAGAAGCAATCAAAAAAAGTTCCTTAGATCAAAAAATATTATTTTTAGTTTCACTTGAGACGAGGCAAAAGAGATACCAGACGCAAGTCATAACTCCATTTGTCAATGAAGAACAATGCGAGATGATAAAGAATCGGCTAAAAACACGATTGGACAGGAACGAGAATGCACAGGTTGCATGTCATATTGACTTTTGCGATAAGGAAGGGAATATTAAGTTTACAGCCAAAGGGTTTGCTGATGTGGTTAAGGATAATATTGTATATGAATTAAAATTTGTATCAGAATTGACACATGAGCATTTTCTACAATGTGCTGTCTATATGGTTGCAATGAATTTAGAGAAAGGAATCCTATGGAATACAAGAGATAATGTGTCATATGAGATAGAAGTGCCAGATAGGAAAGCGTTTTTAGATGCAGTAGCTAAAAGCGTTACAAAAGGAATGATAGAAAACTATTACGGCTGCGCTTTATTTGGAACATTGGGAAAGAAGACACAAAGAGATATGATAGATAAATTTGCAGTCATTGACACAGAGACAAACTGGAATAATGAGGTAATGTCGATTGGAATAGTCATTGCTGATTTGAAAACTATGAGAAAAGTAGATTCAATCTATTATATCATTGACCCAGAATATAAAGTAGGAGGAATGTATTCCAATGAATTGAGGCTTGACGGGAAAGGAGTCTGTATTGCAGGCAGACAGCAGGCATTAAAAGAAATCAAACAATGGATGGATACCTATCATATACAGAAACTTTTTGCATATAATGCGTCTTTTGACAAAAAACATCTATCAGAATATGCAAGCTACCAATGGTATGATATCATGCGTTTGGCGGCGTATCGTCAATATAACAGTGCAATACCAGATTCTGCGGATTGCTATAGGACTGGGAGATTAAAACGGGGCTATGGCGTTGAAGATATATTAAGAATGCTTAGCAAAAATACAAGATACCAAGAGACACATAATGCTCTTTTAGATGCTGAGGACGAATTACAGATTATGCAATTATTGGGATGCGAGATAAGTGAATATGTTATTGCAGAAATATCGGATAAAAAAGCAGTGGTTTTAAACCCTCAAAAAACTTATTCTGGTTCTTCAAAAAGAAAAAGATGCTTGTAAAAATAGCAGACATTGAATCTGATGCAATTCTTACATACATTCATGGAAGAACTGTCAAATGATGGTATGCAGATGTTTTTAAGAGAGTAATGGTTCTGAATCTGGCAGTCAGATAAAATAGTCTAAAAAACTGCACAAAAACTTGTCAAAATTTTTTTTTAATTTGGCAATTAAATGTATTGATATTTTTTTAACAATCAGTTACAATAAGAACCATAAGATATGTTAAAAAAATATCAAACAACCCCAAGTAACAATGTATCAAGAACCAGTAAACAAAGAGTTCCATTTAGGAGGTCCAGTATGGCAAAGAATGACAAGAACACCGTACCAGAAATCATCGACAGTGTGGAAGCGCTGACTGCCAGGATGAAGGCAATGCGTGAGGCACAAAAGGTATTTGCTACCTATACTCAAGAGCAGGTAGACAAAATTTTCTTTGAAGCAGCAAAGGCTGCCAATATGCAGCGTATTCCTCTTGCAAAGATGGCTGTTAAAGAGACAGGCATGGGTGTAGTAGAGGATAAGGTTATCAAGAACAACTATGCAGCAGAGTATATTTATAATGCGTATAAAAATACTAAGACTTGTGGTATAGTAGAAGAAGACAAAGCATTTGGAATCAAAAAAATTGCAGAGCCTATCGGCCTTATTGCAGCAGTTATCCCAACTACCAACCCAACATCTACAGCAATTTTCAAAACTTTGCTGGCACTTAAGACCAGAAACGCAATCATTATTTCCCCACATCCCCGCGCTAAAAACTGTACAATCGCAGCAGCCAAAATCGTTTTGGATGCAGCAGTAAAAGCTGGTGCTCCTGAAGGTATCATAAGCTGGATTGACGTACCATCCCTAGAACTGACTCAGGAAGTTATGAAAGGTTCTGATACCATTCTTGCAACTGGTGGTCCTGGTATGGTTCATGCAGCATATTCTTCTGGCAAGCCAGCTCTGGGCGTAGGCGCAGGCAATACTCCTGTTATTATTGATGATACAGCAGATGTTAAGATGGCAGTAAGCTCCATCATTCATTCTAAGACATTTGACAATGGTATGATTTGTGCTTCCGAGCAGTCTGTAACTGTCATGGAACCTGTATATGATGAAGTAAAGAAAGAATTTGAACTTCGGGGCTGCTATTTCTTAAAGGGCGACGAACTCAACAAAGTTCGTAAAACTATTTTAATCAATGGTGCATTGAATGCTAAGATTGTAGGTCAGCCGGCTTATAAGATTGCTAAACTGGCAGGAATCGATGTTCCAGAAGATTCCAAAATCCTGATTGGTGAAGTAGAGTCTGTAGATATCTCTGAGGAATTTGCTCATGAGAAACTTTCTCCTGTTTTGGCTATGTATAAGGCAAAAACCTTTGATGAAGCGATTGCAAAGGCTGAGAGATTGGTTGCAGATGGCGGTTATGGGCATACAGCTTCTCTGTACATTGATGTAAGAGAAGAAGAGAAGATGGCAAAACATGCAGCAGCTATGAAGACTTGCCGTATTGTAATCAATACTCCTTCTTCCCATGGTGGAATCGGTGACTTGTACAACTTTAAGTTAGCTCCATCTCTGACATTGGGCTGCGGAAGCTGGGGCGGAAACTCCGTATCTGAGAACGTAGGTGTAAAGCACTTACTGAATATCAAGACCGTTGCCGAGAGGAGAGAAAATATGCTGTGGTTCCGTGCACCTGAGAAGGTATACTTTAAGAAGGGCTGTATGCCAGTTGCATTAGACGAGCTCAAACATGTGTTGGGTAAGAAGAGAGCATTCCTTGTAACAGACTCCTTCCTGTATATGAACAATTATACTAAGCCAATTACTGACAAATTAGATGAGATGGGTATTGTATATCAATGCTTCTCCAATGTTCAGCCTGACCCAACCCTCGCCAATGCACAAGAAGGTGCTAAAGCAATGGAGGCATTTAAACCAGATGTAATCATTGCATTAGGCGGCGGTTCTGCTATGGACGCAGCAAAAATTATGTGGGTAATGTATGAGCATCCAGAAGTAGACTTCCAGGATATGGCTATGCGCTTTATTGATATCCGCAAGAGAGTTTACACATTCCCGAAGATGGGTGAGAAAGCTTACTTTGTTGCAATCCCAACTTCTTCTGGTACAGGTTCCGAGGTTACTCCATTTGCAGTTATTACAGACCAGGAGACAGGAGTAAAATATCCTCTTGCTGACTACCAGCTCTTACCAAATATGGCAATCGTGGATACAGACAACATGATGAGTCAGCCAAAGGGCTTAACCAGTGCTTCTGGTGTTGATGTACTGACTCATGCATTAGAGGCATATGCATCGGTTATGGCAACCGATTATACAGACGGACTTGCATTAAAAGCAATGAAAAATGTTTTTGAATACCTTCCAA
The DNA here is from genome assembly GCA_002358555.1 of Hungatella sp. UBA3402. GTDB lineage: Bacteria > Bacillota > Clostridia > Lachnospirales > Lachnospiraceae > UBA3402. The sequence goes on from DEPC01000248.1 coordinate 3,991, forward strand.
CATGCTATAATGAAGGCAGCAATGTAGCAGCTCGCCAAAAGATGGCGGATGCTTCCTGTATGGCTGGTATGGCATTTGCTAATGCATTCCTTGGCGTATGTCACTCCATGGCTCATAAGCTTGGTGCATTCCATCATCTGCCACATGGTATTGCCAATGCACTGCTCATCTCCCTGGTAGTAGAATTCAATGCAGCAGAATGTCCAAGAAAGATGGGAACCTTCTCTCAGTATCAGTATCCTCATACCCGCGCAAGATATGCAGAGTGCGCACGCTTTGTAGGCATCCAGGCCAAAGATGATGAAGAAGCTGTAAAGAAATTGATTGAGAAAATCGAAGAACTCAAAGCTGCTGTAGGTGTAAAGAAAACTATTGCAGAATATGGAGTTGATGAGAAATACTTCTTAGACACTTTAGACGAGATGGTAGAGCAGGCATTTGACGACCAGTGTACCGGTGCCAACCCAAGATACCCACTGATGAGCGAAATCAAAGAAATGTACCTAAAGGCATACTATGGCGACGCGAAGAGCAGTGCGAAATAAGGTAAATAAGAAGATGCGTTGAGCTTGCTCATAAGCAGATTCTTATTTAGCTTATTTCATAGGGCGAACACCCTCCACTGAGATGAAGCGTAGCGGAATCGAAGTGGTGCACTGCGGACTCATGGGCAGCATATCAAATAAGTCAAACAGAAAGCTACATCGAGCTTGCTCATAAGCAATTTACTTTTTGGCCTATTTCATAGGGCGAACGCCCTCCACCCAATTTGCCTTTTGGCTTGTGTGAAGTGTAATGTATTAAGGAAGGGAGAAAAATATGAAAACAGACAATATCTTAGCAACACGTACCCATAAAATCATTTATCAGGTAGGTGATACTGCTGTAAAAGTATTTGACAAGAATTTCCCCAAAAGGGACGTTCTGAATGAAGCTTTAAACCAAGCTATGGTAGAAGAAACTGGTCTGCCGATTCCAAAGGTTCTTGGTGTCAATGTTACAGAGGACGGCAACTGGTGCATCGTTTCAGACTATATCGAGGGAAAAACCTTAGAGCAAATCATGGAAGAAGACCCCGATAATTTAAAGAAATATATGAGAGATTTCGTAGCTCTCCAGATGGAAGTGCACAGTAAGACAATGCCTAAGTTGAATAAACTCAAAGACAAGTGGAACAGCAAGATTTCTGCTTCTAAAGAGTTAAATGCTACCACCCGTTATGAACTGCACACTCGCTTATCCAGTATGCCAAAACATAACAAGGTGCTTCATGGTGACTTTAACCCAAGCAATATTATTGTGGATGCAAAAGGTCAGTACCATATTCTTGACTGGTCCCATGCAACTCAGGGAAATGCATCTGCTGATGCTGCTACTACTTATCTTCTGTTTGCATTGAAGAATCAGGATTTGGCTGAACTGTATATGGATACTTTCTGTGAAATGAGTGATACTGCAAGACAGTATGTTCAGAGATGGCTGCCAATTACTGCTGCATCTAGACTTGGAAAGAAGATTCCTGGAGAGAAGGAATTGCTGGAAAGCTGGTTAGATGTAGTAGAGTACGAATAATAAAATATGCTTGAAAAATCTAATATTTTGTGTGATGCAAACCAATTTGTTTACTAATTGGCAACAAACTGGCACCCCTTTTATAGCACACACAAAATAAGATATTTCAAGATAAAAGAAAAACCTTACTGATTTTCAAAGAAATACTTGAAAATTAGTAGGGGTTTTCTCATTAATTGGCTGACTGGATACTTATTCCAGGTCTTTGAATTTTCTTTGAATTATGTTATAATATGACTATTATGAATAATTATATTGTCTTTGACTTGGAATGGAACCAAAGCCCAGAGGGAAAAGGAAATTCTATCGAAAATCTTCCATTTGAGATTATTGAAATCGGTGCAGTAAAGCTTGACAGTCACCTTCAGTTGATATCGGAATTTCATCGATTGATTGCCCCTCAGGTATACACCCAGCTTCACTATATCATTTCAGAAGTAACCCATATGAATATCCAGGAGCTTAAAAAAAAGGGGGAGCCTTTTGGGGAAGTAATTAGGGATTTTTTGGAATGGTGTGGCAATGATTATTGGCTCTGCACATGGGGTTCCATGGACTTGACAGAATTACAGCGGAATATGGATTTTTATCATGTAGAGATTCCTTTTGAACACCCTCTGCTTTATTATGATGTTCAAAAATTATATTCACTAACAAGAAAAAACAGCAAAGAGAAATTATCATTAGACCATGCTGTAGAGGAACTACAAATTAAACAAGACAGACCATTTCATCGAGCTTTAGATGATGCCTATTATACGGGAAACGTGTTGCAGCATATGGAAATGTCTCTGTGGGAACCATATTTTTCCATGGATTATTATTGGGTTCCTCATACAAAACAAGATGAGATTACTCTGAGATTTCCTACTTATCTCAAATATGTATCTAGAACCTTTGCTACAAAGGAAGATGCTTTAGAAGATAAAACCGTTACAGACTTAATATGCTCCAAATGCAAGCGAATGTTGAGGAAAAAGATTCGATGGTTTTCCTTAAACCAAAGGCAGTATTTTTGTTTAGGCCTTTGTCCTGAACATGGATATGTGAGAGGAAAAATCCGCATGAAAAAGGCTGAAAATGGAGAATTTTATGTGGTAAAAACTATGAAAGCTGTCGATGAACTCGGAGCACAGAATATATTTCAAAAAAAAGAAGAACAGCGAAAAAAACGTCATGACAGAAATACTGGAAAGAAAATCAAAAGAAAAACAGAGGATATGCCCTGATAAAGGCACAAACCTCTGTTTTTTTCATTTTATTCTTCCATCATTCGGTAGCCAACTCCAATTTCTGTAAAAATATATTCTGGTTCTGCAGGGGTTTTTTCTAATTTCCTTCGGATATGGGCCATATTGACACGCAAAATTTGATTATTATTATCACTGTAAAGTCCCCATATCTGTTGCATCAAATAATCATAAGTAAGAACTTTACCTGCCTGTTTTGCCAGTAAAGAGACCAGCTTATACTCAATCTGAGTTAAATGGATATCTTTCCCATCCAGAGTGACAATCCTTTTATCAAAATCAATAATCAGACCTTTATATCTATAAATCGAATTTCCCTCTCCTGTTCGCAAGCTATGGCGTAGGGCTGTGCGAATACGTGCCATCAACTCAGAAGTTCCAAAAGGCTTAGTAATATAATCATCAGCTCCACTATCCAAGGCCAGCACTTTCTCTTCCTCTTGGGTGCGAGCAGAAATTACAATAATCGGGATATGAGTAAATTTGCGAACCTTTTGTATTATTTCAATCCCATCCATATCGGGAAGTCCTAAATCCAAAAGGATAATATCAGGACATTGGGAAGTTATGATAGAAAGTCCTTCTGCTCCTGTCACTGCTATGATTGGTTTGTAAGATTCATTTATCAATGCTGTTTCAATAAAATTGCAAATATTCTTTTCATCTTCAATAATCACTGCTTTTAATTTCTGCTTCATAGGTATTGTCTCCTAACCTGGTCAAACTGGAACTGCCAAATCCTCCAATGGTAATGTAAATGTAAACTCTGCTCCTTCTCTGTGATTTTGGGCAAATATCTGTTCATGATGGGCATTGATAATAGTCTTGCAAATAGAAAGCCCAATTCCCATACCTTTATGGGAATCACTGCTTCGATTTTGAGTAAAAGTATATCCATCAAACAGAGTTGCCAAGACTTCAGGATTGATTCCAAACCCATAATCACGGATTCGGAAACAAGCCAGAGAGCCTTCAATAGTTATAGATAAAGTAATGGGATTGGTAGAACCGCTGTGATAAACGGCATTTTCTAAAAGATTAATCAACACCTGTTCTATAAGGGTTGGGTCCATAGGAATCATAATAAAATCATCAGGAATCTGTAGTTGTACCTTTGCTTCTGGAAGACGCTTGTGAAATCGCTGCATGGCTGAAGAAACTACTTCTTCTAAAGGCTCCATTGATTTTTTGACACTAGCTGTCTGGTCATTGATTCTCGTAACAGAGAGAAGATTTTCCACCATATGCAAAAGCCACTGTGCATCTTCAGAAATGGTTTCTACAAGATGGGACTTATCCTTATCCGACAAATAAGCTCCCTGTTCCAGATAAGAAGAAGCAGTTCCTATAATACTAGTCAAAGGAGTGCGCAGGTCATGGGAAATTGCACGTAGTAGATTTGCCCTCATTTTCTCTTTTTCTGCTTCCATCAACATATGTTCTCTTTCATTTAAGATATGCGTCTGCTCCTTTAAATGAGTCGTTAAAGTACTAGTAAGAGAAGCAACAATCATCATTCCTAAAAATGTCAGAGGATATCCATCTAAAGAAAAATTCAACACCATATAAGGGTAAGTAAACACAAGGTTAATAAATATCACACTAAGCAGAGAAGCAATGATGCCTGGAATATATCCTTCTGTATTCTGAGCAACCAAGATTGTCGCAAGAACATAGATAATCGCTACATTAGCAGTATTATGCGACAACAGGAAAAAAGCAGAAGCCAAAAGAGTGGCCATAGCTAACCCCAACATAGTAATGAGAATATCTTTTAGCAGAATTTTTCTTTTCATAAGTATTCCTAATCTCCACTGTCACTACGAGCCTGCATACGCCGGATACGCCTTTGCTCTGCCTCAAATCGTCGTTGCTTTACCAGGATATCAAACTGGTCAAACGGAATACCTGTTGGCTGTATCTGTCCTGCCTGTCTTTCATGCTGCTCCATCCGTTCTTCCTCTTTTATTCCATGGAAATAGAGTATAAAATAAATTCCACAGCTAATTATTACGATTGCAGCAACAATACTTCCTGATATCACCCACACAGAGCCAGGAAGCTCTGACAGCCACTTAAAAAAACTGGACGAAGAAATCTTTCCAGCCTGTTTTTCCCCAGAATCTGCCTGTCCTTCAGCCAATGTTTCGCTGGAATTGACTTCTCTTTCATCAGTTAAACTTCTTATCCCAGTATTCTGGTCTGCCTCTTGTCCTTCTACTACTTGTCCACTTCCTTCAGCTAGAAAATTTGCTTCTTCTTGATGACCTGATGACTCAGCCAGAGAAGGCACAGAAGCAGGCAACATAATCTGCTCAGGAGACATAGCCTTTACAGTCACATAAGTAAAGCCAATATTTCGGTCATCCCAATAATACTGAACTTTTGCGATAGAGCCAGCGGGGTCTTTACTGGTTAAATCATAAGATAAACCAGAAGTAACAGAACTAAATACAGAACCTTTGGGAACAGTTATTTTCATAGAAGGGTCCAATTCCAATCCTGAGAGTCCTGTAGGAGAAAGACCTGCAATAGTCATATCGTTTTCCACAGAAGCAAACTCTGTATCAAAATCAGCAGCACATACAGAAATAAAATTCTTGAATCCAAAATTTAGCATAGCTTTTGTATCCGAATAATGGGTAGAGTGTCCATTTAACACCACAGCTACCAAGGTCATTCCATCACGTCTTGCAAAAGTCACCAATGTATTTCCAGCAAGGGAAGTATAGCCTGTTTTGCCTCCCAAAGCTCCACTGTAATATTCAGGCATATTTTTCTTAATCATCTTATGCCCAGGATAGATTCTCAAGCCTTCCTTATTGTTTCTAGTTGGAGGAAGGTCATAATAAAGTGTGGAATCAATCTCCATAAAAGTATCATTTGACAGGGCAGCCCGCCCAATGAGAGCCATATCATAGGCAGAGGTATAATGGTTTGGATTATTCAAACCACTTGGATTGGCAAAGTGAGAATCTTGACAGCCAAGAGAAGCTGCCTTTGCATTCATCATATCTGTGAAATTCTCTATAGAACCAGCCACATGTTCTGCCAGGGCATTGCCTGCTTCATTTGCTGACTTTAAAAGAAGTGCATACAGACAGTCACGGACACTTAATACATCGCCTTCATCTAATCCTGCACTGCTACTTCCAGCCTCTACATTATAAACAGCATTATGGGAAAATGTAACCATCTCATCCAAATCGCTGTGTTCAATCACAATCAAAGCTGTAAGAATCTTTGTGATACTGGCAGGATAATAGGCAGTATGAATATTTTTTCCATATAAAATAGTTCCAGTCTCCGCATCTATCACAATACCACCTTCTGCTTGAATGGTGATATTATCAGGCCAAGCAGGAGCAGCCTCTGTCTGAATAGGAAAAAGCCCTATCATAAGAACAATACATAACATCATTGAAATTATTCTTTTCATACATTCACACTCCCTTATATGTCAATTTGTGGTTGCGAACTAATAAAAAAAGACTTAGGAAAAAAATGCAAAGCACCGAACCAGCGAATAACATGGCAATTCGGGCAGCAGTATCCATAAAAAATGGTTCTGGTACAATATTGATTAGTAAATCTGTACGGGCATCTAGAATCCATAAATCGTTATCAAAGAATATCTGATGGAATATCACAAAATATTTGGTAAAATCTGTAGATATCAATGCCGCCAAACCACAAATTAAGGCAGAAAATAATCCTGTGCCCACACAAATTGCCATAGGAAGAATCTTTCTGATTTGTGATTTTAAAACAATCAAAAGCAGCAGACATATAATTGCTGTGGCTATACAGATACGGCGAATCATAAGACCTCCCAAAAATAATTCTCTCACATCTTCCATATGAGCAATCTCCCGTTCATTGAAAAATTCTCTGGGCTGTCCATTTACCACAGTAGGTACATGAAGGTCTTCCCTATTTCCACGCAGATAGGCCATCATTTCATCAGTCACTTCTAAAAGGTCTTTCATCTCCATATGAACATCTGCTGTTACATTATATTTTTTGTATTCATTTTCATAATAACCTGGCATCCAATAAGTTACAGCTTCTACAGAAGTGATAAGAAGTGTAATAATCAGACAAAAGGAAAATACGAGACTTAACGTATAGTGGATATATCTCATAAAATACCTCATCAATAAAAATATTCTGTTGCATATATAGGCAATACAAGCAATATAAAAAAAGGACTCCAGCTTCTAAAATAAAAAGCCTTATCCGAATTATAGTATAATATCAATCAGGAGACAAGAGGAGATTTTGTGACGCACTCCCACCCCTTAAAAAGTGGGAGCTTCTTTCTCAAGAATACCAAGATATCCAATATCAACGAGTTAACCCCATACGCCCCATGGTTTTTACGAATGACTTTCGATTCATACCTTGGATATTTTTCATAGAGAAGGAAGCTTCGTTTTCGCATATTCGTTTTCTCTGTGCAACCTGATATATCTAGTTATCAATCTACTAATCATTGCATCAAGTATAACTAAGATTTAAAAAAAAATCAAGAGAGAGGCCATTCCTCTCTCCTGCTTACTTCATTTTAGGGATATATTCTCTTTACATAAGTAGATTTTTGTACAATAAAAGGGACTGTTGCAAAATATAGTAATTCTACAATATATAGCGGTAATATCAACGATATATATAATATATTATAGAAATCTATCATTTCTCAACAGCCCTTGATGGAATCTTTCTGGCATATAATTTTTCAGTCTACACCAATTAATCGTGGGTGAGATACTGACTGTTTACATAAGCCTGGGTTCCATTATAATTTATAACCGTCCACTCATCATCATAATCCTCTACATAATCAATAATTGTACCAGCCTCCAAAAGCCCTAACTTTTGTCCTGCTGTGGAAGGCTCTGAGCGTACATTTAAGGAGGAAGTTGTCTTATACACTGGAGCTGGAGTAGTTTCTGGCATAACTTCAATGGATGGGGGTTCTGCAGTTCCCAATGTCTCTGGCAAAGGCATGGTAGTTTCTGTAGGAGTGGTAGTTTCGTCTTGTGGGGTATCTGATTTTCCTGGAAAGAAAAAGCGAACAATAAATACAATACCAACAACAAGTGCAAGTATCAAGACAATCCTCACAATATCTGTGGGAGAGATAGCAAATCCATTTGCAGGCTGGCGCCTTCTGCTCCTATAGCCAGAATTCCTGCGCCTTGAATTTCCGGTTCTGCTCTCAGAAACTCTGCCTCCAGAATCTCTGGAACCAGAATTTCTTGCCCTAGGTTGTCCTCTCTTTGATTTATATTCATTGGCAAATGTATAGACCTCCTTAGAAAGAAGATGATATGCATTATTGGCATCATATGCATTATCATTTCCTTCATGAGCTGCCTTATTTCCAAGCAGACGAATTTTATGATAATGTTCACAAGTCATCTTGCTAATCCAATCACTGCTATAAAGAATATCTATAGATTCTGCCAGATTGTCTCCTTGAATCTCAGCATTGGTACATAAATAATCGACCATAGCCTCCAAAACCTGTCGGCATTTCATCATAGACAAATTAAACTGCTTTTGGTTAATCAAATTTTCGGCTTCTTTTACTCCTTGTCGTATATTTTCCCAAGTATTAGCGATATCTGGTTCTGCCATAAAATCCTCCTTTGTCATTTAATCATCAACTGTCAACTTGATGTACTGCATATATATCAACGAACATTAGCCTTTTTATTATGTTCGTTCTGTTTGCGTAACAAATAGCTTCGCACGGGACCGCACTCAGCTATTTTTCATTATACTATCGTTCAACAATTTATGCACGTAAAATTTCTAATTGTAAGAAAAAATTTCACAAAATTTTCCATGTGGAAAAATTGTTCTGGCTAGGAGCTTGAAAAGAGAGGAAAGGAATGGTAAAATAGGGAAATAATGATTTTCTGGAGGAAGATACTATGAGACTGCGCCATATTCCAGGTTCCGAGGAACAGATTGCCCAAAGCCCTTATGTAATCCAAAATCCTCAAGAATATAAAGGGCGCTGGAAAGAAGTCTTTGGCAATGATAATCCTATCCAAATCGAGGTGGGTATGGGGAAAGGTAAATTCCTTATGGAGCTTGCCATCAATAATCCCAGAACTAATTATGTAGGAATCGAGATGTATTCCAGTGTTCTCTTAAAAGCAATCCAAAAACGGAAGGATATGGAACTTTCTAATCTCTGGTTCCTGCGGATAGATGCCAGAACATTAACAGACATCTTCGCACCACAAGAGGTTGAAAAAATTTTTCTAAATTTTTCTGACCCTTGGCCAAAAGACCGTCATGCCAAAAGGCGACTAACTTCTCCAGAATTCATGGCAGTTTATGATAAAATTCTAAAATCAGATGGTACTGTGGAATTTAAGACGGATAATCGCAATCTATTTGATTACTCTCTAACATCTATACCAGAAGCTGGATGGATTGTACAAATGTACACATTTGATCTACATCACAGTTCTTATGCAGACGGAAATGTTATGACGGAATATGAAACAAAATTTTCATTAGAAGGAAAGCCCATCTGCAAATTGATTGCCAGTAGAAAAAAATAAAAAACCTGCTTTAAAACAGTTTCTAAATATTCATACAACGCTTGACATGTCACCAACCGCCCTATGAAAGTCGATTGCTCCGCGCTTTCAATGCTCCCGCAATCGCCGGTATTCGCAATCCAGCCTAATATCCTACTTGCTCATACCAACTTGGTTGCCCGATATCCATGGTTTATTGCAGGCAAACTTGCATTCACCATGGCTGCCATGCAACACTTTCATAGTAAATTTTCTTGTATATCAGATAAGCTTTGGAATAGAAATGCAGAATCTGCGTATCTTATTAGAAAGCAGATATGGGGTGAGGCCCATGGCTATGAAAGATACCATTATCAAAAAACTGCAACAAGCAACTTGTGACAAAACCGAATTGAACAAAAAGGTAATCAAGTGGCAGAAATCTTTAAAAGAAGCAGAAAAAGCACTTAAGGACGGCGGAAAAAAAGAAAAAAAATAATAATATTACACATACCAAGGAAGGAGAATCCATATGGAATTGCATTTAACAAGTAGTAGCTTTGAACAAGAAGTATATCAAGCAGAGGTTCCAGTATTAGTAGACTTTTATGCAGATTGGTGCGGCCCCTGCAAGGCTATGGCTCCTGTTGTAGAGGAGCTTGCTAAAGAATATGAGGGGAAAGCTAAAGTCGGCAAAATCAATACCGACGAAAATCAGGATATTGCTATCGAGTATAGTGTTATGTCCATCCCTACATTTATTGTATTTAAGGACGGAAAAGCTGTAAAGAAAATGATTGGTATGCAGGACAAACGTACATTGATTGCAGCTATTGAAGAAGCATTATAGGAATTTGTAGTCTTATTTTTGTGAACTATCATCTTCTAAAATTGACGAGATTGTGGTCACAGTATTTTCAAATACATTTTAAGAAATGGAAGAGTCAAGGACGACTCTATATCAAATCACGGTATAGTCATTTATGACTATGCCGTTTTTTAGTATAGAGAATTTTAAAAATGTCGATGGTTATAAGTTTATATATTCTTTGCTCTATGACTTAACTCGTTGTGCTAGTTAAAAGTTGCAGGCAGAAGTAACGCAGCAAACCAGATTTCCCGCAGTTCTAAGGCTCCTGTAGATGCAAGACTGTAGGAAACCTGGTTTGCTGCCGATAATTGGCAGATTCTACGAATTAGAATTACAAATCATTCTAGGTTTCGATAGTTGTTATAGTAGTATCATAATCATTTGAAATTATGGTTATCAAATCCTATTGGCTATCACAAAAAAAGTAAAACAGCCATATGGAAACTCTTTATTTAAAATTTATATTTTTTGGAAAAGGGGGTTGACATTTGTCTATTCATGCGATAGAATAACGCTTGTGTTACAAATATTGCAATTAAAAAGTTTTATATTATAAAAAGCGCCTTTAGCTCA
>DEPC01000246.1 GCA_002358555.1 Hungatella sp. UBA3402
CTTGCACAGAAGCATACAAAGAACATATCATGTAATTCTTTCAACGCCTTTTGCAAAGTTGTCATACGCTATGCCACTATCAACGCTTCTCTGTATCGTAGCGGTTATAGAACAGTTCAGATTTCATTCTGGCCCACATGCTCTCGCAGCGGGCGTTATCATGGCATCTGCCACCTGCACGGTTCATGCTCTGCCGTATGCCATACTTCCAGATTACGTCCCGGTAAAGCTGGCTGGTGTACTGACTTCCCCTATCACTGTGGATAATTGCCCCATGAATGCCAGGATATGTCTTCGCCGCGTTTTCCAGTATCCGCGCACCATGGCCGTATTGCCTGTTTTCTGCCATTTTTGTTCACTCCTTATTCTCTTGATTATATCTCAAATCCTTGAGATTGGGCTGTCAACTTTTTTTATACCACATCAAAATTACCATTTCAAGAAACCAAAGGAAAGGTGAAATCAGAGGAATAAAAAAGTTTTTTCAGTCTTGTTTACAAATTCCGTTTACAAGGCTTTGTTTACTAAAATGAAAACAGTTTTGTTTACAGAAAAAGCAGTAAAATATAGGGATTGGAAGTGAAGAATATAAGGAATTAAATATGGTTCTAGATTCTTTGGCAGAAAAATATCATGTTACCAGTGATGCGATAGCCTATGCATGGCTTTTTGGCTTTTACGTTACCCAGCAAAAATGCAAGTTATCATCGGAACCACAAATCCTAATTGAGTTAAAAATGCTTCCAAAGCTGCTGAGATAACCTTGACAAGAAGCGAATGGTATGAAGTATATAGAGCTGCCAGAAATAAATTGCCATAAAATATATAGGGCACAAAACCAAGATAAGTAGATTTTTACTGCTATTTTTTCCCAGTTATCATAGGAAATTCCTATCTCTAACGAAGTGGGAGTATGTCACTTTCTTAACCTCTGATTTCCTGTAACTTTGCTGTATCACAAACTAATGGCGGGCAAATCAAGTTTTTGGTTGGTATTCCTATGCTTTGACTACGGGAATCTTTTTAATCAGTAACTCAAATTTTGTACATAAAATACTTATGCAGCTTGTTATGAATTTTATTTTCGTAGCAAGCTGCATAAGCATTTATTCAAGTGCCCAGGTTAAGTTAGTAAGAAGTAGAACCATCAAAAAGTAAAAAAATTTCCTGCAAAAATGGAGCTATTGCAAAGTGATAAATGTACATATATATCGCATAAATATCGTTGATATTGCCACTATACCCTGTAAAATTATTATACCTTTCAACATTCCCATTCTTTTATTTCCTCATATGTCAGACCTAAATAGTACTAGTTCTCCTCCATATCACTATCTAAATTCAGATATTTCTTCACATACTGTCCTGTATAGGACTGAGGATATTGTGCCACTTCTTCTGGTGTTCCCTGTGTTACCACAGTGCCTCCTTTATCTCCTCCTTCTGGTCCCATATCAATAATATAGTCCGCTGTTTTGATTACATCCAAGTTATGCTCAATCACTACTACCGTATTTCCGCCTTGGGACAACTTTCGCAGAATATCCACCAACTTATGAACATCTGCAAAATGCAATCCTGTAGTGGGCTCGTCCAGCACATAGATAGTTTTTCCGGTTCCTCTGCGGCTCAATTCTGTTGCCAGCTTAATCCTCTGGGCTTCTCCGCCAGATAGTTCTGTAGAAGGCTGTCCCAACCGAATATAGGATAGTCCTACATCATTGAGCGTTGAAATCTTTCGATAAATTGATGGAACATTTTCAAAAAATGTTAGCGCTTCCTCCACAGTCATATTCAGTACATCATAAATATTCTTGCCTTTATACTTTACTTCCAGAGTTTCCCGATTATATCTTTTTCCGCCACATACTTCACAAGGCACATATACATCTGGCAGGAAATGCATCTCGATTTTGATAATTCCATCTCCAGAACATGCCTCACATCTGCCACCTTTTACATTGAAACTGAAGCGCCCCTTCTTATAGCCTCGCTCTTTTGCATCGGTTGTAGAAGCAAATAAATCACGAATCATATCAAAAACACCTGTATAGGTGGCTGGATTAGAACGGGGAGTTCTTCCGATAGGAGACTGATCAATCGCTATAATCTTGTCAAGCTGCTCTACACCATCAATCCGTTTAAACTTTCCTGGTATGGTTCTTGCACGATTTAATTTCTTAGCCAAGGTTTTATAGATAATCTCATTGACTAAAGAACTCTTGCCAGAGCCAGATACACCAGTTACACAGGTCATAATTCCTAGAGGAACCTTTACCTCGATATTTTTTAAATTATTTTCTGCTGCCCCTTTTATGGTAAGCCATCCAGTTGGAGTTCTCCTTTGGGTTGGAACTGGAATCTTTAAACGTCCACTGAGATATGCCCCAGTAACAGACTCTGGACATTTCATAATATCTTCTGCGGTTCCTGTTGCAATTACCTGTCCTCCATGCTCTCCTGCACCTGGACCAATGTCTACGATAAAATCTGCTGCCCTCATAGTGTCCTCATCGTGCTCTACCACTAGTACACTATTTCCTAAATCTCTTAAATGAATCAAGGTCTGTAACAGTTTGTCGTTATCTCTTTGATGCAAACCAATACTAGGTTCATCTAAAATATAGGCCACTCCTACCAGACCAGAGCCAATCTGAGTTGCCAGGCGAATTCTCTGGGCCTCTCCGCCAGATAAGGTTCCTGTAGACCGAGATAAAGACAAATATTCCAGCCCTACATCAATAAGAAAGGTAACTCTAGCTCGAATCTCCTTTAGAATCTGAGCGCCGATTGCCTCCTGCATAGGTGTCAATTTCAACCCTTCTATAAATTCTCGGAACTTTACAATCGACATATTGGTGGCATTGTAAATATTCATATCCCCTACAGTAACTGCCAAGGAAGTTTTCTTTAACCGCTGTCCTTTACAGGTGGAACAGGGAGTAATCCTCATAAATGTCTCATACTCTGCTTTGCTGGATTCTGAAAAAGTCTCTCGATATCGTCGCTCTACATTTTTCACCAACCCTTCAAAATCCACATCATAGACTCCAGTTCCCCTCTGTCCTGTATAATGAACTTTGAGTTTTTTCCCACCTGTGCCATAAAGCAAAATATCCTGAATCTCCTGCTGATACTGTTCAAATGGTGTGTCCAGATTAAAATGATACTCCTCTGTCAAAGCATCCAGTATCGCTCTGGTAAAACTGCCCTTGTCTGTACAGGACTGCCACCCCATCACTACAATAGCTCCCTGATTGATACTCAAAGACTTATCTGGAATCATCAAATCCTCATCAAACTCCATTTTATATCCCAGTCCAAAACAGTCTGGACATGCGCCAAAAGGATTATTAAAGGAAAAGCTTCTGGGTTCCACTTCTTCAATACTAATCCCACAATCTGGACATGCAAAATGCTGGCTAAAATTTATTGGTTGTCCATCAATCACATCTAAAATCATCAGGCCATTTCCCAATGTCATAGTGCTTTCAATAGAATCTGTCAGTCTCTTCTCAATCCCCTCTCGAACCACTAGGCGGTCCACAATAACCTCGATATTATGTTTGATATTTTTGTCCAGTTTAATCTCTTCCGAAAGTTCATATTGATTTCCATCGATGCGCACTCGAACATAACCACTCTTTCTGGCCTGGTCTAACACTTTTACATGCTCACCTTTTCGTCCTCGTACCACAGGAGCCAATAGCTGAATCTTAGTTCTCTCTGGCATAGAGAGAATCTGGTCCACCATCTGGTCCACTGTCTGCTTGTGAATCTCCTTGCCACACTTAGGACAATGAGGAATTCCAATCCTGGCATACAAAAGACGCATATAATCATAAATTTCGGTCACAGTCCCCACAGTAGAACGAGGATTTCGGTTAGTAGACTTTTGGTCAATAGAAATAGCCGGCGAAAGACCCTCTATGCTTTCCACATCCGGCTTTTCCATCTGTCCTAAGAACTGCCTTGCATAAGAAGACAGAGACTCCATATACCTTCTCTGTCCTTCTGCATAAATGGTATCAAAGGCCAGGGAAGATTTCCCTGACCCACTCAGTCCTGTCAGAACTACCAGCTCATTTCTAGGGATTTCCAGAGTTACGTTCTTTAAATTATGTTCATTTGCACCACGTATTTTGATATATTGCCTTGACATGATCAGCAGCTCCTTATGATTTCTCTAAAATTATGGTGTCTGTCCGCACCAGCAGGTTTCTATGGACGATAATCCCAACAACCTTACCACTTATTTTTCCCAAATACATCTGGAACTTATCATAGCATAAATTTGCAGCTTTTGCAAACATTTGTTCGTGTTTATGATAAGTTTTATACGGAAATAGAAAAATGCCATTGCTGGATCATTTATCCCTACAATGACATTTTAGGTAGTACTCGGAAATCTGCTACTCTATGCCAAAAGCCATAATATATTTGTTTGCTTCCAAAAAATGGATTATTTCATACTTGATTGCAACAACTCCTAAATTGTCTTCTTTCCTTTTTTGTCCTGAGCCAATCGTTTCATCTCTCTTGCATTGTCGTATACTGCCTCTGTAATCTTTGCTCCGCCTAGCAGTCTTGCCAATTCGGCTATCATCTGTTCTTCCCCTAATTCTCGAATAGAGGTTGTAGTTGCTCCTTTTTCTGACTGCTTAGCAATCTCAAAATGGACATCTGCCATAGCTGCAATCTGAGGCAAGTGAGTAATGCAGATAACCTGATGATTTCCTGCAATATAAGCTAATTTCTCGGAAACTTTCTGAGCTGTCCGGCCACTGATGCCAGTATCAATCTCATCAAAAATCAAGGTGGGAATATCATCAGTATCTGCCAACACTGCTTTGATAGCCAGCATAATCCTGGACAATTCGCCTCCAGAAGCCACCATGCCTAGAGGCCGTATTGGCATACCTGGATTGGTAGAAATCAGAAATTCTGCCTCGTCATATCCTCCTGCACTGTATTGTTCCAGTCTCCGAAATTCCATGGAAAACTGTACATCAATGAAATTTAGGTCCTTTAATCCTTGGCTAATACGTTCTATGAGTTTCTTCCCCTCTTTTTGACGAAGCTTTGATAAACGACAGCACAGCTCGTCCAGTTTTTTCTCACATTCCTTCCATTGCAGTTTTAGCTTCTCTTTCACTAGGTCATAATTTTCCAGCTCCTGTAATCTCTTTTTCTTTTCGTCCAGTTTTTTTAACACATCTTTTACTGTACTTCCATACTTTGCCTGGAGACTGCGTATCAAGTCCAAACGTTCCTCAATCCTGACAAATTCTTCTTCATCAAAGGAAAATTGGTCCATATATTCTCTTACATCATGAACAATATCGCTGACAATGGCATCCACATCATAAAGTTGGTCCTGTATCTTTCCTAGAGACTCATCATATTCTGCTGCCTGAGATACTGCTTTTAATGCTGCTCCTACCTGGACATTTTCCATAATACCATATGCCTCAGACAGATTTTCCATAATCTTCTGAGAATATTGCAGGCGACGATATCGGGCAGATAATTCTTCTTCTTCTCCTTCTTTCAGCCCTGCCTGTTCCAATTCTTCAATCTCATATCGGCAAAAATCGGCCTCTCGAAGTCGCCCTTCTTCATCTAAATTCATTTCCTTTAACTTTTTTGATAAATGCTGGTATTCATGGTAAATAGCTGCGATTTCTTCTTTTAAGGGGGTTGTGCTGGATTTTGCATAATCATCAAGAATCTGCAGATGCTTAGATTTATATAATAAAGACTGATGCTCATGTTGGCCATGAATATCAATCAACAAACTGGTAATCTCCTTTAATTTACTGGCTGTAACGGTTTCATCATTGATTTTGCTGATACTTCTGGCAGACATGATTTTCTTGGAAATAATCAGCGTCCCATCCTCTGGAAGTTCTACCTCCATCTCTTTTAAGCTTTGCCTTTTTTCCTCATCATCTACAGAAAAAAGCAATTCCACATAAGCATAGTCAGCTCCCTGGCGTATCATATCTTTAGAAGCCTTTCCTCCTAATGCCATATTCACAGAGCCAATAATAATGGATTTTCCTGCACCTGTCTCTCCAGTCAGAATATTTAGGCCATCTTGAAAAGACACTTCTGCCTTCTCGATTAATGCCAGATTCTTTACTCTTAATTCCAGTAGCATTTTCTTCCTCCTAGCCTTCAATCAGCTTACGAATCTTATCCATAACCAGAATTGTATCATCTACACTGCGGACTGCACACATAATCGTATCATCTCCAGCAATACAGCCTACGATTTCGTGAAAATGAATCGCATCCAGGGCAGCAGCTACTGCCATAGCCATACCAGATACTGTTTTAATCACCAAAATATTTTGAGCCATATCCATGGACAAAAATCCATCTCTCAAAATTCGAATATATTTGTCGCTGAAAGAACCCTGGTTCTGCAAGACTACATAATGTTGCTTGCCGCTTTCTGACGGAACCTTAGACAATTTCAATTCTCGGATATCCCTAGAAACTGTGGCCTGAGTTACTCGATATCCTTCATTGTTTAGTCGTTCTGCCAACTCCTCTTGAGTCTCAATCTCATATTTTCCAATCAGTTCTACAATCTTACTGTGCCGTTCTACTTTCACTGTTTCTTCCTCCAAAAACCGGCCCTGATTTGGGAAAACTCCCATAAATTGCAATATAAAATTGCTATCTCTAAATTCCTGCCAGCTTATTACGCAAGTTATCTAAAAATGAAATATGTTTCAGCTTTACAAGGATTGTCTCTATATTTGACCGTTCAATACATATCCTGTCTCCTACCATCATATGAATGGTCGTATCTCCGTCAAAAACCGCTACCTGTCCTTGGTCATCATTGCCTAAAGCCTCAATCTCAATCTGGTCTTCCGCTGACAGAACAATGCTCCTGCCATTTAACGCATGGGGACAGATAGGAGTCAAAATTGTCATCTGAGCATTTGGCTCTACAATAGGCCCTCCGGCTGACAAATTGTAGGCAGTAGACCCCGTAGGCGTGGCAGCAATCATTCCATCTGCTTTATATTCGCTTAAATATTCCCCATTGACATAAATCCGAAATTTCAGAACCCGCAAAGTCTCCCGTCTGGTTATGACAATCTCATTCAATGCAATATCTGTTTTCTCGAATCTTCCTTCATGAAAAATGCTTCCCTTGAGCATCATTCGTCTCTCCAACTGATACTGGTCAGCTACAAGGGCATCCAAAAGTTCTTTCACATCTTCTCTGCATCCAATCTGAGTTAAATATCCCAGATGGCCTAAATTAACTCCTACCATGGGAATCCGCCGACCTGCCAAATCTCTGGCAGCTTGAATCAAGGTTCCGTCTCCCCCTAATGTAATCACACATTCGGTATCTTCTGGTACCTCACAGGCATTTGTATATTGAAACTGTCGTTGCTGCTCCTTTTGGCCCAAAGTATAGGAATTCTGACTAGCTAATGTAACCCTATTGCCTCTCCTAATATGGCAGGTTCCTCCATATTTCTTTATGTAGGTAGAGATTTCCTCTGCTACCTCTTCTGCCCCTTCCTTTTCAGGATTCTTAATCAAGTAAAAATGCTTCATGCCAAGCTCCTAAAGAGTTTTATGTGCCTCCTCCACCACTTCCAAGAGATTAACCTCCCCTTTAGTCTGACCATACTGTTCTGGATGGTTCTGCAGATGAAGAAGGTATTCAATATTGCCTTCTGGCCCTTTAATGGGAGAAAATTCTAGATTCTGGATGCCAAAATCAATTGACTGGGCAAATGCCATGACTTTCTCAATCACCTCTAAGTGGGTATCCTTCTCCCTGACTACCCCCTTCTTTCCTACCTTTTCCCGTCCAGCTTCAAACTGTGGTTTTATCAGACATACTACTTGAGCATCATCTGTTAAAAGTTCCTTAACTGGCTCAAGAACCTTACTTAACGAAATAAAAGAGACATCAATGGAAGCAAACTGAATCTTGTCTGCCACATCTTCTCCTTTAACATAACGGATATTTGTTTTTTCCATACAAATCACCCGTTCATCATTACGCAGTTTCCAGTCCAACTGTCCATGACCCACATCTACTGCATAGACCTTGATTGCTCCGTTCTGTAACATACAGTCTGTAAATCCTCCTGTCGAAGCTCCTACATCCATACAAATTTTTCCCTCTAAACAGATTCCGAAATGGGTCATGGCCTTTTCCAGCTTTAAACCACCTCTGCTGACATATTTTAATGTGCTTCCCCTCACTTCAATCAAGGCAGTATCTTCAAACATAGTTCCAGCCTTATCTTCCTTCTGCCCATTTACATAGACAATTCCAGACATGATAATAGCCTTAGCTTTTTCTCTAGACGGAACCAAATTCCTTTTTACTAGAAGCATATCGAGACGCTCCTTCATTCCCTTTCCTCCTGCCTTTTCTTTATAACTCTTGCAAAACTTTTCCTGCCATTCTCATTTATAAACATACTCCTCCCCCTGAGCTATTGCCATATAAGCTTTTCAAAAGCTAATCTGCCACTGTCTTCCCCTGTCCATCCAAGAAAAAATGCTTTTTAATTTTTTTAATAATGGAATCACTATCAATACCCAGTTCTTCCCGAAGTACAGACACATTTCCATGTTCCACATACGCATCTGGCAATGCTATATTCAGCACCTTTACTCGCGGATAATGGGCATGAATATAAGCTGTAACCTCCAATCCATATCCACCTTGTAGTACATTTTCTTCCAATGTCACCAGATAATCATGTCTCTTTGCTAAGCGTTCCACCAATTCAAAATCTACTGGTTTGATAAACCTTCCATTAGCCAAGCTAACCCGATATCCTTCTGCTTTCATCTTTTCCCGAATATGCTCTGCAGTACTGACCATACTTCCCACTGCAAGAAGGGCAATCTGACTTTCCTCATAGAGCATTTCACCCTTTCCATAGACAATGGGGTCATTAAATTCCTTAAGTCCCCGATATGCCTCTCCTCTGGGATAACGGATAGCAATAGGGCCATGATAATCCATGGCAAACTCTAGCTCCCGACGCAATTCCCATAGATTTTTAGGCGCCATAACACTCATATTGGGAATGGATGTCATATAAGATAAGTCAAAAATTCCCTGATGAGTCTCTCCGTCGCTGCCTACCAATCCAGCTCTGTCAATGGCAAATACCACAGGCAAGTTTTGGATGCACACATCATGAAGAATTTGGTCATATCCTCGCTGTAAAAATGAGGAATATACAGCTACAACTGGCTTTAGTCCTGCTGCTGCCATTCCTGCTGCACTGGTGACTCCATGCTGTTCTGCAATCCCCACATCAAAAAAGCGCTCTGGATATAGCTTTGCAAATTTTTTAAGCCCTGTTCCATCTGGCATTGCCGCTGTGACTGCTACAATATCTTTTCGTTCTTGAGCCAACTGACATAATTTCCGTGAAAAGATATCCGTATAACTCGGATGTTCCTTGATGGTTTTAGATTTTCCTGTCTCAATATCAAAAGGTTCTACTCCGTGGAATCGAGATGGGTTCTTCTCCGCAGGGAGATACCCTTTCCCTTTCTGGGTCAATACATGGACAAGTACTGCATGGTCCAACTTCTTTGCCTCCAAAAGTACACGACAGAGTCGTTTTAAATCATGGCCATCCACTGGTCCCAAATAAGTGATTCCCATATTTTCAAATAACATTCCTGGAATCAAAAGCTGTTTGATTCCCTGTTTGGTACGACTAATTTTATCAATAAGCCTGGGGCCTAATACTGGGATTTTCTCCAAGGTATTTGTAACCATTTTTTTCAAATCATTGTATCCACTTCCAGTACGGATGCCACTTAAATATTGGGACATTCCTCCTACATTCTCAGAAATGGACATATTGTTATCATTTAACACAATAATAAAGTTTTTTTCAATCTGAGCTGCATTATTCAGCGCCTCATAAGCCATGCCTCCGGTTAAAGCTCCATCTCCGATAACAGCAACTACTGAGTAATCTTCCTCCTTGATATCCCTGGCCCACGCCATGCCCAGTCCGGCTGAAATAGAGGTCGAGCTGTGGCCTGTGTCAAATGCATCACAGGGGCTTTCCTTTGTCTTAGGAAATCCACTTAATCCCCCATATTGGCGCAAATCGTCAAAAGCATCCTTGCGCCCACTTAATATCTTATGCGTATAAGCCTGATGGCCTACATCCCAAATAATCTTATCTTTTGGAAGGTCAAAGGTCAAATACATGGCCATAGTCAGTTCCACCACACCTAAATTGGAAGCTAAGTGTCCTCCTGTGGTACTGATTTTTTCAATCAGAAACTTCCGTATTTCTGATGCCAAGATGTCCAGTTCCTCCCGATTTAATCGTTTAATATCCTGAGGCCCATTTATCTTTTCTAACATAGCCATCTTCCCTTACTTTTCTCTAGTTATTAGCAGGTTAATAAGATACATCAAAAAGCTATGGTTTCCAGGAAGACTTTTTAAATCGTCTTCTGCCTGTCCCGATAAGTCCCTAACTGCCTGTTTTGCCTGTTCCATGCCATATAATGTCACATAAGTTGTCTTTTCATTTTTTTCATCGCTGAATGTTGGTTTTCCCAGTTTTTCTGTGGTGCTAGTCAAATCCAAGATATCATCCTGTATTTGAAATGCCAATCCAATACAGGTAGCCATTTTCTCCACTGCTTCCACCTGTTTTTCCTCTGCCCCACCCAAGATTGCCCCAATCATCATAGGAGCTTCCAGAAGGGCGCCTGTTTTGAGACGATAAATAAAATCCATCTGTTCCTTATCCACAGGCTTTCCTGTCAATTCCACATCAAGGGTCTGCCCACCAATCATACCATAGACACCAGCCTTTGATGCCAAAAGTCCTATACATCTTCCTACTGCATCTGTCCGATTGCTCATAGAAAATGCCCTTGATGCTGTCTCAAATGCATAGATTGTTAATGCATCTCCAGCCAGTACTGCCATATCATAGCCATATTGCACCCAAGTAGTAGGTTTTCCTCGTCTTAAACGGTCATTATCCATACAAGGCAAGTCATCATGAACCAGAGAAAATGTGTGAATCATCTCAATCGCTGCCATGAATGGCTCCACTACCTGTTCCTGTCTTGTTCCCTCTGATTTGCTGTTTCCTTGTTCTGCTGAAAACAGACGATATACTTCCCTCATAAACAGAGGCCTCAGCCGCTTTCCTCCTGCCTTCATGCTATAATTCATAGCTTCCAGCACAGTCCTCTGATATCCATTTTCTGTTGGGAGATAGTTTTTAATTACTTCTTCTACTTCTCTGGTGTATTGTTCCAACTGTTCTTTAGAACTCATATTCTTCTATGCCTTCCTCACTGAAGACCATGATTTGCTTTTCCACCTTATCAATTCTCTCACTACATTCTTTTACCAATTTCATTCCTGCTTCAAAGCAGGCAAAAGAATCCTCCAATGTGTTTTCTCTGTCTTCCATCTTTTCAATAATAGCTTCCAGCTCTTTCATGGTTTCTTCGATTGATTTTACTTTTTTCTTTTCCTCCATACTGGTCTCCCCAAAGCCTTATCTAGTATAGGGTATCAAAAACCCTTGTGCAAATATTCTTGGAAGCTTACACAAAAACTTCGGATATGCTATACTAGAATATGTCTAAAAGGCTATTTCTGCTATCTACACATCCTGCTTTACAATATAAATGTATTCTATTCAAGATTCAGAGGAATAACCTCTGTTATTTTCGTTTTTAATATTCCATCCTTCAACTGGACTGATAAATTCTGCCCTTGTGATACTTCTATGATGGATTCTATCCGTTTACTGTCTTCTCCAGTTATAAATCCGAATCCCTTGCTGATTCTTGCAAGGGGGGATAAATTTTGAAGCTTTCCACTGAGTAATGCCAGCTTATGCTTCCTATCAATCATCTTTTGTTCCATCAAATATTGCATCTGTTCCTGGATATCCGCCAATCTCTGGCGTTTCTCATTAAGCTGCCGCTGAGGATGATGCATATCCAGCTGCATCCGATATTGTTCCACCTGATACTTTTTTCTTTCCAGGCATCGAGACATTCCCCTTATCAAAACATCTCGATATAAATGTATCTGTTCTTCTAATTGTCTGTAATCAAATACTGCTAATTCTGCTGCCGCTGAAGGTGTAGGTGCCCTCATATCCGCTACATAATCGGAAATTGTCACATCTGTCTCATGCCCCACTGCGGAAATTATTGGAGTAGAACATTCAAAAATCGCTCTGGCTACCATCTCCTCATTAAATGCCCATAAATCTTCAATGGAGCCACCACCCCGCCCTACAATGATTACATCTAACCCCAGCCTGTCCAACGTCTGAATTCCCTTGACAATGCTGTATTTTGCCTGTTCCCCCTGTACCAAGGCAGGATAAAGCACAAGTTGTACATAGGGGTTTCTCCTTGCGGAAATGTTCATAATATCCCTAATAGCAGCCCCTGTGCTAGTTGTAACAATTCCCACAGTCTTTGCATATTTAGGGATGGGCTGTTTATACTCTGCCGCAAACATTCCCATATCCTCTAGTTCATCTCTCAGCTTCTGAAACTGCTCAAATAAATCTCCCTTGCCATCTCGTTTAATTTCTCTGGCATAAAGCTGGTACTTGCCATCTCTTTCATAGACATCCACAGTTCCAGTGACAATTACCTGCTGCCCTTCCTGCAACTGAAAATTGAGACCTCTTCTCTGTCCAGCAAACATGACCGCTGATAAAGTCCCTGACTTATCCTTTAATGTAAAATAAATATGTCCTGATGTATGATATTTGCAGTTGGAAATCTCCCCTCGCACGCTTAAGCGTTTCAGCAAGTAATCCTGAACGAACATATTTTTAATATAAGCATTCACCTGTGTTACTGAATATATACTTGCCATAATATTTTTCTGTCTCCAACCGTCTTACAGCCATTCAAATACTATTATCTATTTCGATTGGTATCCTGTTTTTAGTACCGTTTTGAAGTGTACCTCTTCACTCTATTTCTGTACCATCTTTGCAAGAACTCCATTAATAAAGGATGGAGCATCTTCCCCTCCAAATTTCTTTGCCAATTCTACAGCCTCATTAATAGCTACCTTTTCTGGAATCTCCTCATCATAGTCCATCTCATAAACAGCCAACCTAAGAATGGTCAATTCTACCTTTCCCATTCTCTTAGTCTTCCAGCCTTGGGCGACTTGGTTGATTTTATCATCCAATAGCTCCAGCTTCTCCATAGCTGCCTTAGTCTTATTCAACAGATAATTGCTGTCCTTCTCCTCCATCTCTACACAGTGAAGGAATTGGGACATTCCTTCCGGCGTTGTCTCCTCCTCCTTCAATGCCTCAAAGTACTGTTCAAGCTGCTGGGTCTGCTCCTCTACCGGATAAAAATCTGCACAGAACAACATCTTAAAACAATGTTCGCGCAACTCTCTTCTGGTCATTTCCCAATCCTCCTGTGAAATACTGTCTGCTCTAGAATCATAAGTCTGTACGCAACAGTGTAAGTTTTCTTCTTCATCTGCCACCCAATGCAATTCTTTTCCCACATGCACAGAAAAATGCGCCAATGACGCATTTTTCCATTCTTAACGACTTTCCTCCATATTGACGCTTGCAATCTTAATATTTACATCCAGTACGTTCAACCCTGTCATATTTTCAATAGCACTTTTAACCTTATCTTGAACTTTCTCAGATACTGTAGGGATATTATATCCATACTTGATGTTTAAGGATAAATCTACAGATACATGTTCCTCTGTCACATCTACCTTTACCCCTTTTGATAAATTTTTCATGCCAAGGCGTCCAACTAATTCATTGGTGATGTTTCCAGCCATGGAATCCACACCCTCAACCTCTGTAGCAGCCAATCCTGCAATAATAGCCACTACTTCATCAGCAATCTGTACTTCTCCAATTTTATCCTTTTCATATACTTTGTGAGTATTTCTGCTTTCCAATTCTGCCACAATATTACCTCCTGTGTTTCTATAATAGCCCTATTATAGCAAAAATACTCCTATTTGCAAAGGAAAATTATTTGTAACTGTAAAAGTATCAAATCGTTATCACTTTTTACTCAGCTAAGTTTAACAGAGTAATGATAATACTATCTGCCTGAACCTCTGCTTTCCGTTTCACAATATCTTCAATCTGCGCTCTCTGAGCATCTGTAATACTGGAAGCATTGACCACCACATCCACTTTGTCAGAAGAAATGCTGACTACAGGGTCAGAAAATCCTTTTGCTAAAAGCAAGGTTTCTGCTGCATTTTCTTTCTCTGCAATATCAGTCAGCCGAATCATATCTTGAATGGCTTGCTGCTTGGCTGATTCCTCAATATTAGCATTGTTAATAATAGCAAGAAGGGTATCCTTATTTTTTGCCCGAACCTGCTCTCTACTCAACTGAACTCCAGCTATGTAATCAGCAACACTCATTCCACTGGTCAAAATCGCTTCCCCTGGATTCTCATATCCAGCCTGAGTCTCTGACATATCCTCTGAAATACCTTCCTGGGCTCCTGCTTCCATGCCTGCCTGGTCTGATAATGTCTCTGCCTGTGCAATCTGCTGTATGTCCTCCCCTGTCTCTAAACCTCCTTCTGCCAGGGACTCAGCCTCCTCAATATCACTTAAATCCTGGTCTAAACTCAAAATTTCCTCATAATTATTCTGGGAATCTAGAACCTTTTGATTTTCCATCAGAATATCTTCATCGGAAATATCCATCATGCCTGCCTCAGAAATCACATTTCCAGCTTCCAACTCCTGTTTGCTTGTGTAATTCAAATATCCTGCTGCTGCAATCATGACAGCCAAAGTAGTAACAATAATCTGATTCCTTCGGAACAATTTTTTCATATTGACACTTTTCATACCACCAACACTTTTCATATTAACGCTTTTCATGCCCCTCTTAAATTTCATGCACGACACTCCTTTTTTTATTCTACCCGCTTTAATACTTTTATTTTATGTGAGGGCACGTCAAATAATGCTTCTACTGCTGCGGAAATTTCAGCCTGCACAGTTGGACTTCCTCCTCCTGTGGCAGTTACTACCACTCCGCTGATTTCTGGTCTCAATTCTTTTTCAAGCAAAGGCCCTTCCAAACCGCTTTGTCCAGAAAGAATGGTTCCTTCTGAAACCTCCTGGCTTCTGATATCTCTTGTTCCACCATTGGAGTCTGTCTCTTGAGTACTAGAATAAGAAGTATTTTTGTCCACTCTCCACACCTTTTCCTCAGAACTTTTCAATACAATCATTACCTCCACCTCTCCCACCCCGTCCACATGACTGAGCAGTTCTTTCAGCCTGGCTTCCAACTGTTGTTCATAGCTCAATACGGTCTTAGATGTTCCTTCTACAGAATCTACTTTCCAGCTTTCTAAGTTTTCTGTATTAGAAGAGTTCAAACCATTTGTTAAACCTACATTATTTTCACTTAATGAATCATTTTTTGCAGCTAAGTTTTCTTCCTGTTCTCCATAATTACTTGTCCACATTCCAGCAGACATTTGATTCCAAGAAGTTTTGGTGTCAGTATTTTTATTTTTTTTGCCCATAGGGAACGCTAATATAAGAAAAATCAATCCCACTGCCAGAACAACCAGCCATTGGTCTTTACTGCCTTTGAACTTTAATTTCCACTTCCCCTGTTTCCAACCCATAATAAGTTTCCACCTTTCTTTTAAGCTGATTCAGTGTTCCCTCTTGTGATAATTCAGATAGCGATTTCGTTTCTTCCCTTGTTTCCTTAGAAATTCCCTCTGCTGTCTCCTCCTCAGTTACCTTGATTGTCACTAATTCTACCGGATTTACTGCCTGTACTGCATCATCTTGCTCCTCTTTACCTTCCCTTCTTTCCATCACTTCCATTTCAATTCTCACTACAGAGCCATATGCTTGGCTGTCTACATTTTTTTCAATGACTACATGGGCTCCCTTCGATACATACCCCATCTCCTCTGCCATAGCATTTAAATCAGATTCCACAGCTTCCTCATAGCTTCCCATAATCTGCTGTAAGCGCTGTTGCTCAATTCCCATAATCTCTCTGGAAAGGTCATCTGCCTGCTGTTGGAATGTAATAGCTTCAAAGGAGCTTGCAAGTCGTTCTTCCAGATTTAGTCCCCTTGCCACTGGCTGCACTATCAGAAGAATCAAAACCAATCCAGTAAAAACCCGAATATATCTACCATATTTCTTGTTTGGGAGAAGATTTTCTAATACAGTAAGAAAAACAAGAAAAAACAGGATATTTCCTGCCCAGTTCAAAACTTCCTTCATCAGCTCCTCCTTTAACCCCAATTAGCAAGAAGTTTTCTTCTCAACACATGATAGGAATCTATCATGCATAATAGGTTACATTGGTTCCTGCACAGACGATTGCAATAGTAATGACCAAGATTAATGCTGCAGCTATCACCACCTGCAGCATCATTTTCTGTCCTTTCGCTGCTGCAGATACACAGCTCACCAGACGCTTATCACAGACAGGCTCCATCACTGCTGCCACACATTGATATAGAAGCAGCAAAATCAACAGTTTTATCACAGGCATTGCAATCAATATCATCAGGATAATGACAGCCGCCATACCAATCGTATTTTTAATCAATACTCCAGAACCCACAAGCAGCTGAGTCATTGCTGCAGCTCCTTGTCCAATTCCTGGAATCATAGAAACTGCTTTCTGTACAGTTCCCTGTTTTAAGGAATCGACATAAGGTAAAATTAAGCTCTGAATGAGATGAAATCCTAGCACCAGCCCTGGTACAGTCTTTATCCCCCATGCTGCTAGTTGCTCTAAAAGTTCTGTCATTTTCGATAAAAATTCTTCCTTTTCCAAATTTCCTGCCATCTCAAGAAGCACATAAACTCTTACCAATGGCAGCATCACAGTGTTTAAAAACCATTGGCCTGCTGTCATAATCCATAAGGTAAATTCATACATGGCAACTGCTGATACACTCCCCCCTGCAAATGCCACTGCCAGAAAATAGGCAGGCATCAGAACTCTCATAAACTCCAAGATATCCTTCACTACATTTGCTGCCAAGTTTATGCTCTCCATCAAAGACATTGCCAAAAATGTAAATAGCAGCAGGTAAGTAATAAAAAATCCAGTTTCTGAAATCTGACTATTTTGAAAAACCGAAGAAAAATTGGTAAATATGGCACCCAAAATCCCTAATGCTAGAATCTGGCCTATAAGCCGACTTCCTGTAGAAACCTCTGAAAATAATGCATGTGTTAAAGCATTTAGAATTTCTCTGCATAATCCCATCAAATTGCCTGCCATCAAATATTTCATTACAGATTCCAGAGCTAATGTATTGGTTGCCTCCTTATTGTTAAGAAATTCGTCTATTTCTGAAAAATCGAATTGTTCCAGCCCTAAAAGTCCTTCCTCAGAATCAGAGTTAAAGGTCTGTCCTGCCCATGCTATCCCAGTAAATATTAAAATTGATACGATTCCTGCTATAACAACCTCTAGCAGAATTTTCCTCAGAATCCTCTGCCCCACCTTTCTTCTCCTCCTAAGGCTGATTTCGCCAGATATCATAGGGCAGCTTCTTTGCCATTTACCCCATAAATGTCTTTAATGTCTCCATCAATGCCGAAAGAATTGGCATACTGACTGCCAATATGGATAGCTTCCCAAAAATCTCAATCTGCCCACCTAAAGAGCTATATCCTGCATCTTTACAGATTCCAGAAGCAAATTCTGCAATATAGGTAATTCCTATCATCTTCATCATAGTTCCTAAATACATGGTATCAATCTGAATATAAGACTGTATTTGTTTTAAGGTTTCCAGGACAGTTTCCAGCTTGGACAATCCATAGAAAAAAATAACCAGCCCAGCTCCCAAAACCAGATAAACTCCATACTCTGCTTTGACTGTTTTTAATTGCACTGCCAATATCACTGCCACCAACCCAATCACTGCAATCGTTACTGCTGTCATATTTCTTTTCCTTCCCTAATTACTAAACATTCTTAGAGATACTTACATTGCTAGACTTATTTACCTTCTATAAAGCAAAAAGATTTTTTATAGTCTCAAACAGTTCATAAATATAAGGAACCAACCAAAACAGAACCAGCACTAGACCTGCAAGGCTAGTTAAAAATGCTTGTTCATCTCTCCCACTGTGCTTTAGTACTTGGCAGATAACGGAAACCAAGATTCCTACTGCTGCAATCCTAAAAATCAAATTGACCCCCATTCTATCCTCCTTAGCACATGATAATCGAGAGGAATAATCCCCCCATAATCCCAAGACTGGTATAAAGCCTGCTCTGTTCTCGCTCATGTTCCCTGTAAAATTGGATACTAAGCTCTAACTGCTCCAGATAAAGGGCTACTGTATGTTCCTGCATTTCCAAATCCAAATACCCCAAATGCTCTCCAAATTCCATGAGCTCCTGGATTTCCCTCTCTGACAGAAGCATGTCTTTTTTTTTCTTCTGAATTTCCCCTTGCCAAATTGTATAAAATAGTTCCCCCTGTTGCAGTTCAATCCTCCCTGCTACATCTACAAATAGCTCTGCTAATAGCCCTTCTGATTTCTTTCCTACATGTCCAAATGCTTCTCCTAACGGCGCATGGGCATAGAGAATCTCTCCTTTGAGCATCACAATCATTTTCCTTAACTGCTCCAACATTCTTAAATGTTCTTTCCACTGTCCTGCCTTCCACATCCCTAATGCTCCACAGGAACAGGTAACAAGCAGACTTCCTGTCAATTTAAGCACCATAAGCCATTGCCATCCTTTCTGGACAATAGAGTCCATTTCCCACAGAATCGCAAATCTGGTGGACATGTCCCACATTTCCCTGATTATTTAAAATAATATATCGTTCAAACATCTGCCCACGAACCATTTTTTCCAGCACTGGCTTTTGCATAATATCCTCAACTGAGCTGCCATGAACCGTTGCTATCAACTTACAGCCACAATTCATCACATATTCGATAGCTTCCAAATCCTCTCGACTGCCAATTTCATCTACTGCAATTACCTGGGGTGACATTGTTCGTATCAACATCATCATTCCCAATGCCTTGGGACAACAATCCAAGATATCTGTCCTGATTCCAAGGTCATTTTGAGGAATTCCCTGATAACAAGCTCCCAATTCGGAACGCTCGTCCACCACTCCCACAGTCACTCCTCTATGCCCAACAGCTCCTGTAGAAAGCTGGCGAATGATATCCCGCAATAGAGTTGTCTTTCCACATCGAGGTGGCGATATAAGGAGTGTGTGAGTAATCTGTCCCCATTCATACAGATAAGGCATTACCAAATCTGCACAGCCTTGTACTTCATGGGATAGTCTGACATTGATAAATGATATGTATTTCATGCTGCGGATATCCTGGTTTTCTACCACAGTTCTACCTGCTACTCCAATTCGATGACCTCCCTGTATGGTAATAAACCCTTGTCTCATCTCCTCCTCAAAGGCATACAACGAATAGTTGCTAATATATTCCATGGTTTCTCTCAGCTCGTCCCTACTGACAATATAAGCGTCTTCCCCACTACTTCTTAACCGCCCTTCTAGGGTTACATAGTACTCACGATTTCCATATATCAGAAGAAGTGGTCCTCCTATCCGAAGCCGTATCTCCTGTACCTGCCTAAAATCCGCCTCTACCCTTAAAAGGATGCGGCGGATTTCTTTTGCAAATATACGGATTAGCTCGTCTTTTCTCTCCACGCTATCCCCTCCTCTTCCAGTTTCTCTGCTACTCTTTGTTTCAATATATGAAAGCTGTAACAGGAAAATGACTTAGAGATTGTAAGAAAAATATTTTCTGTGGGAGTTGTGATTGTTTCTTCCCACAATAAAAGGCTTTCTATGATGACACCTAAATCATAGAAAGCCTTTTGCTTAATAATTATTTATGAAACATATAATTCTTCATAACATATCTAAATGAGAAAAATATCATCGTATTATTTCTGGCAGAACACAGAAATGCTCCGCCTGTTACCATTCTGTTATTAGATAATATAATACTCCTTATAAAGCTCCTGACGGTACTCTTCATTCTGTGATACTCTAATAATATCTGATAACCCACCATCTTCATTTAGTAACATTATCAGCTTTGCCATCTTTTTTCCCCTCACTTATGATATGGCTCATGATTTACTATGCGATAACTCCTGTATATCTGTTCCAGCAACATTACCCTCATAAGCTGGTGAGGGAATGTCATTTTAGAAAAGCTAAGGCAAAAATCTGCCCTGTCTAAAACCCTTTGAGCTAGCCCAAGAGAACCACCGATTATAAACACAATCTGGCTTATGCCACTTACTGCTAGATGCCCCAGCCTTTCTGATAACTCCACAGAATCCAACATTCTTCCTTCAATAGCCAAGGCAATCACATATGCCCCATCTTTTATCTGAGCTAGGATACGTTCTCCCTCTTTTTCCTTAATCTGAGACTCCAAAACTTTACTTGCTCCATCAGGCGTCTTTTCGTCTGCTACCTGGATAATCTCCAGCTTACAATAACGGCCAAGGCGTTTTTTATACTCTGCTATTGCTTCCTCCCAAAATCGTTCCTTTATCTTACCTACGGTCACCAGTGTAATTTTCATCTTTAAAACTCCAAAATCATATCATACCATACAGCCCCACCGTGAATGGATGCAGATATCCCCAGATTTTTATAGCCAAACTGCTCATAAAATCCAATCAGCCCTTCTTTACAGGTGAGTATCAGTCCTTTCCTCCCACTTTGCTTGGCGTTTTTCATCATATGCCTCATAAGTTCCCCTGCGACTCCTTGATGCTGCCAGCATGGCGCCACATCCAACCCGAAAATGCTCTGATAACTGCCATAAGGATTGTGCAGGGAGACATCTTCAAACATCTCGTCCTGTATAGTCCTTTGGTCAGTAACTGCTCCATTGATAAAGCCTATGACATGTCCATTCTTCTCTGCTACAAAAAAACTGTCAGGAAACCGTTGTATTCTTGCTTTTAATGCTGCTGTTTTTGCTGCTTCTGCTAGAGGAAAACATAAAGTTTCTATCTGTGCTATTTCCTCCAAATCTTCCATAATTGCCTGTCTGATGCAATCTATTGTCGGATAATTTTTCATTGGTTGTTCCAAAATCTGCGTCATTGAAATAATCTCCTTATCCCTGAGCTCGGAAATAATAGCCTACTCCCCATTTTGTATGTACAAACTGTGGAGCACTAGGGCTTGGTTCAATCTTTTCTCTCAACCGTCTTACATGGACATCTACAGTTCTCACATCTCCAGAATCCATAGCTTTATTTCCCCAGACATATCCCAAAAGGGATTCTCTGCTGTATACCTTGTTTGGATTACATGCCAAAAGTTCCAGAAGGTCAAATTCCTTGGCAGTCAAGTTGATTTCCTTTTCTCCTACAAATACCCTTCTACCATCTCGGTCAAGCTTTAAGCTTCCTGCTGTAACAACTCGGTTTTCTGGAATACCGCCTCTTCTGCCTCGTTTGGAGTTGCGACGTAAAATTGCCTTGATTCTGGCTTTTACTTCTAAAATATTAAATGGCTTTGTGATATAATCGTCAGCTCCATATTCTAAGCCCAATATTTTATCCATATCAGCTCCCTTGGCTGTCAACATGATAATCGGTACTTCCGAAAACTCTCTAATTGCTTGACAGACCTCATAACCATCCGCCTTTGGGAGCATTACATCTAGCAAAATCACATCATATTCTGTCTCTTTTGCCTTATTAACAGCCTCTTCTCCATCATAGGCACAGTCAACCTCCATTGCATCCTGCTCAAGACTGAACCGGATTCCTTTGACAATCAATTTCTCGTCGTCTACCACTAATACCTTCGCCATCTTTCCACCTCTTCTAATCCTTAAGTATTCTTGAAAACTGATTTGCTCCCATCTTTATACTTCAGTTCTCAAAAGTACTCTGCCTTGTTGTATATAATATGCCCTCCTCCAGTTAAACTGGAATCAAAATTTTGCTCTGATACAAAGAGCTTTCTTATTAGTTAATGGGCATAAGATAAGGGACACCTGACAGGCAGCCCTACACTGTGATGTCATCTTTTATCTTCTGAAAAGCAGCTTCCTTAATACCAGAAATATTCATAACCTCCTCAATGGCTTGAAATGGTCCATGTTCCTGACGATAGCGAATAATATCTCTTGCCTTGGCATCACCAATCCCTTTTAACGTCATCAGTTCTTCTCTTGTTGCTGTATTGAGATTGATTCTCTGACCTGCAATATCGCCATTCCCTGTAACTTCCCCTAAGCTGTTGTCTGTCTTTTCCTGTTCTTCTGGAACTTCAATCCATTGATTTTCAGAATTCTCTTTTTCTGTGCTGCTTCCACTATATCCATAATGTACTTCTGCCTCCTGTCTAGAAGGTATTGTAATCTTCATACCATCCGCAGTTTCTAATGCCATATTTAAATAATCTGGCGCTGCCTCGTCGGTAAGTCCCCCTGCCAATTCCACTGCTTCAAAAATCCTACTTCCCTCTTGCACTTCATAGACTCCAGGAGTATTCACTTCTCCGCAGATATGTACATACAAACGGACTGATTCTGTCTCCAGAGATGTTGTTTCTCCCCAGAATAAATCCTGAGTTTCATCCTCAACCTCTGACTCAGCTGATATCAGTCCGTCTTTTATGTCTGGGCTCTCCTGCTCATCTTGTAAATCAGCGACCAGAACTTGACTTTTCAAACCTTTCTGGTTTGTATCGGTACTGCAACTGTAACATATGCTTGCAGCCAACATGCACATGACAGTGAGCATATATTTGACTTGTCGTTTTTTCATGGTATCTCCTCCTTAATTGTAAAATAAATTATGGAGAATACCATATTCAGCCTACACCTCTATTCTAACCAAATCATCGGGCAAATACAAGTACATTTTGTATCAATATCGGAAAATAATAATACCTGCAATCGCTACTGCAGCACCAATCAATTTTTTCCACTCCAATCCGGTCTTTTCTACTCCAAACAGCCCCAAAACTTCGATTCCATATGCTACAATAATCTGTGATATCACAATCAAAAGTGCTGATTTTGCAGGTCCTAAGCTTCCTACACTTTTGATTACAGTATAGGTGATAAGTGCCCCTATCACTCCTCCTGTTAGCATATACCAGGGATGTACCTGCCCTAGTCCGTTAATCTGCTCTCTTCCTGTGCATATCCACATCAGTAGGCAGGTAAGAAATGCGGTAAGCTGCACCCATCCAGAAGATACCCAGATGCTTGTCTGCTTTGTCACCTCTGTATTAAATACTCCCTGAATACTCATAAGTGCTCCTGAAACTAACGCAATGATAATACCCCACATAGCATAATCTCCTTTTTCTTTCTTGTGGAATATTTTCTCTGGTTCTTTTAAGTTTTATACATTGGGGAGATTTGCAGGTTTTTCTATAAACTTCAGTCAGAACAAAACAGGAGATTTTTAACTTGCCCCTCAAATTATCATGGATATTATATTGTTTTCATGCTATACTAAAAGAATTCAGATGAAAACTAGATGCAAGAATTAGGAGATGGTATTAATGACAGGAGGTTTATCATGTATACTGCAGATGAAACACGATATGATAAGATGAAATATCACCGATGTGGGGCAAGCGGACTGCTGTTACCAGCGATTTCATTGGGATTATGGCACAATTTTGGCTCCAATGGCAGTTTTGACAATATGACAGAGATGTGCCAAACCGCTTTTGACAGGGGAATCACCCATTTTGACCTTGCAAATAATTATGGCCCTGTCCCTGGTGCCGCTGAGGAAAACTTTGGACGGATTTTGCAAAAAAGCTTAGGCATCTATCGAGATGAACTGATTATTTCGACGAAAGCTGGTTATGATATGTGGCCAGGGCCTTATGGAAACTGGGGAAGCAAAAAATACTTAGTTGCCAGCCTCGATCAGAGCCTTCGGAGAATGGGGCTGGATTATGTAGATATATACTACCACCACAGGCCAGACCCTTGTACACCCTTAGAAGAGACAGCTAGGGCTTTAGATGGAATTGTTAGAAGTGGGAAGGCATTATATATTGGCATTTCAAATTATAATAAAGAACAGACCATGGCTATTGCAGAACTCTTTCAGGAAATGCATACACCATTTATCATCAATCAAAGAAAATATTCTATGTTTGACCGCAGTATTGAGAATGATGGAGTCAAAACATATGCTGCAAAAAATGGGATTGGCATTATCACGTTTTGTCCTTTGGCGCAGGGACTTCTGACAGACCGGTATCTCAATGGAATTCCTGAGAACAGCCGTATCCGAACAGATGGAAGATTCTTGAAGGAAGAGGCTATCACTGATGAGGTATTGAACAAGGTACATGCATTGAATGAGCTTGCCGCAAAGCGTAGCCAAAGCCTGGCACAGATGGCATTGGCGTGGATTCTGCGAGATGGAGACATTACCAGTGTATTGATTGGAGCATCTCGATCCTCCCAAATTATAGACAATGTGGGAATGATAGATAACACAAAGTTCAGCTTTGAAGAACTGGAACAGATTGAACAGATTTTAAAAGGCTGAGGAGAATAGGGTACAAGCAAGCTATTAATTTTAAGATATATAGTTCTTTCAAGGAAATAGTCAGGAGTAATGCTGCAAATAAGGCTGCTCTCTGGCCTGCATCTATAGGAGACTTAATGTTTGGCTTCAAAGCCATAGGACAGAGAGCAGCTTTCTTCCGAGAGTTATTTTTGGCTGTTTCCCTTAACTAGCCCAACAAGTTAATCTACTTCAACTAATCTTATATTTTTTAGTCACTTTTTTCAAATATGCTGCTCTAATGCTGCTAAAACCAGATGGCTTGCCAGCACAGCAGTGGTCACGGTT
>DEPC01000120.1 GCA_002358555.1 Hungatella sp. UBA3402
ATTGACAATCACTGGAACAGAAGTATTGTCCAAAATTTCTTTTAAAATATCTTTCATCTGTATTGGTCCCAAGCCACAGTTGATGCCTAATGCATCTACCCCAAGACATTCTAGAAGAGCTACTGTAGATTTCACATCCCCTCCAGTGAGGAGCTTTCCTTTCCTGTCAAATATCATGGTGGCAAATACCGGAAGATTACTATTCTCTTTAGCTGCAAGGATTGCTGACTTTGCCTCATAGCCATCACTCATAGTTTCTATAAGAATTAAATCGACTCCTGCCTTACATCCAAACAAAACTACTTCTTTATATATCTCATAGGCATCATCAAAATCAAGGTCTCCCAAAGGCTTTAAAAGTTTTCCTGTTGGTCCCAAATCTAGAGCTACAAAGCCTCTGCCCATCTCCTCTACGGCCCATCTAGCATTGCTCACTGCTGCTGTTACAATTTCTTTTAAGGAAAATTCCCCCTCCTTAGGATATTTCAACCTATTAGCCCCAAAACTGTTAGTGGTAAGGATATCACATCCTGCCTTTAAATAATCTAAGTGGATTTCCTTTAATATATCTGGATGCAAAAGATTCCAAGTTTCTGGCAGCTCTCCTGCTTTTAAGCCTTTTGCCTGCAAAAGACTTCCCATACCTCCATCAAAAAATACCTTCCGTCTTTTGATTTCTTCCCATATTCCTGTACTCATATAGTTTCCCTCCTGTAGAGACATTCCGTCTTATCACATAGTTTACAACCTTTTGAATCCTGCTTTTGTCCTATCGGACTGATTCCGATAACCGCTGTCACAGATTTAGAAGGCATCATCAAAAGGCTATCTGTCAAAGTAATGCCCACTCGTTTACCTGCATCCAGAGCTTTCAGCAAGGCTGGCTGACACTGAAGGGGAAAATCTCCATATCCTGGACTGAAACGAGGTCTTAACATATATCCCTGTTTTTCATAGTCTTTCCTGACCTTTTCATTAATCTCATCACAATAATCTTCCAACATAGCTGCTGCTGCTGCCTGCATAACTACTGCCTTACTCATCTGCAGACGAGAGTATCTTCGGAGCAGGTTATCTGCTTGAACCCCCAGAGTAGCTGCAAATAGTACTACCTTCTGACAATCCTTTAAATTTTTTCCCAATGCCCGACTTTCTGTTTGAAGACATCCCATATCAATAAGGCCATTCTCTGAAAAAGAGAGAGGAAACTCCTGGAAATAAACCCTTTTCACTACGGACTCTTCCAATTCCTGCCAACATTCCTCTACCAATTCTAAGGTCTGCCCATCTGGCTGATTCCCCTTATATCCCAAATATCTAAGGGTTTCCTTAACATTCATCTTGTTCCTCCTGTACTCTTATTGGAATATGTGCAGATTATAACATTGAGACATTCTAATGGCAACGATTTCTGTATAAAATAATGAGCTAGGTTTCTCTGCCATATATTAGCGAGAGAACCTAGCTCAGATATTCTAATAATAGTTTTATCTAATGGATTATAATTTATTTTGCATTCTTGATTGCTTTTACAGCTGCAGTCTGGTATCCGCTGATAGAAACCGTAACTCCTGCAGCTAAATCTGGGTCTGTAGGTTTCTGGTCTTCATTCACAGCAATTCCAGTTACTCCTTCAGCAGTCTTTCCAATCAGATACGCTTCCATATTTGCTGCCTGTTCATACCACTCTTTTCCGATTCCAGAGGCGGCTCTCATTCCATATTCATCTCCAAGCTGCCTTTTGGTCTTTACCCCTGTTGTAAGGTCGGAAGTTATCTTCCCTTGAGCATCGAATTTTACAGTTCCTTGAGTAGAATCAATAACTGCTGCTGTAATTGTTCCATCTGCATCTGTAGTAACTGCTACATAAGTAGAGTATGCTTGACATTGTCCTTCTTTATCTGCCTCTGCATCCTTAGATTTATTCATATTAGTAATGATTCCAACTCCCAATTTAT
Organism: Hungatella sp. UBA3402; assembly: GCA_002358555.1. Lineage (GTDB taxonomy): Bacteria > Bacillota > Clostridia > Lachnospirales > Lachnospiraceae > UBA3402. The sequence continues at coordinate 1,959 of DEPC01000120.1, forward strand.
CTCCTGGCATAGTTCCTATTGCCTGTGCACTTTCTGCTGCCTCTGCAATGGCATTTTTATAACTGCCAATCTTAACAGTAACTCCTGCTAGAAGGTCTACATCTGTAGGCTTGGTAGAGTCATCTACTGCAATTCCTCTCACTTCTTCTGCGGTCTTGCCAATTACATATTCTTCCATAACCTGTGCCTGCTCATACCACTCTTTTCCGATTCCAGAAGCTGCCTTCATTCCATATTGGTCTCCCAACTCTCTCTTTGTTTGAAATCCTTCGGTCATCACTACTTTTCCTTCAGCAGTAAAGCCCATTTTATTTTGAGCTGTATCCAGATAACAGCTTACAATTTTTCCCTGTTCATCTACAATAACAGCAGCTACTACGGAATCCACTTGGGCTGTTCCGTCTGCCTCTCCTGCCTCTTTAGAACTAGTCATAGAAGATACAACTGCCAAACCTGTCTTATAACCACTTTCCTTAGAAGTTTCCTGTACTGCTGGAACTACGTCCGCTTTGGTAGTTTCTTCAGGAGCTTTGCTTTCCTCAGAAGCTTGGGGCTGTGCTTCAGTTTCTGCGGTTGTTGGGGCTGCTGTGGTCTGAGCTGGAGCTGCTACAGAAGGTTCTGCTCCTCCTTGTGAACATCCAGTTGCCAATGCCATAACCATAAGAGAGGCGGCTATCATTCCTGTATGTTTTTTCATAATGTAATCCTCCGTTCTATAGATAAGTAACTTTTATATCTATCATACTCTCAAATCATACCAAAATTATGTTTAAAAAGGTTCTATTTTGTGATAAAATAGATACAAAATGATACAAAAAAGATACAATTTTGTGGTATCTTTATGTCAAATTGCACATTTTTAGATACCTTTTGCTAATATCTGAAGTAAACTTATCATAGTAAAGGTATAGAATCAAAGAGGTGACAACTATGGAAAAAATTTTAATTGCAGATGACAATCTCCAAATCACAAAAATTCTAAGTGAATTTGCTAAAAAAGAAGGCTATGAGCCTGTTATTGCCTATGACGGCGAGGAAGCATTAGAATTATTCCGTCAAGACCAGTTTTCAATTATCTTACTAGATGTCATGATGCCCAAACGAGACGGCTTTGAAATCTGCAGAGAAATTCGTAAAGTTTCCAATATTCCCATTATTATAATCACTGCCAGAGGTGAAGATTTTGAACGTATTATGGGACTAGATATCGGTGCAGATGATTATATTGTTAAACCATTTTCAGCTGGAGAAGTGATGGCGAGGGTACGAGCTGTTCTGCGTCGGATTGATATTTCCAGAAATGATAGTCAAAGATGTTTAACCTATGATAATCTTATTGTTTCTCTAGATAATGCCTCTGTAACGATTAGTGAGCAAAAGATTGCTTTAACAAAAAAGGAACTAGAAATACTCTGGACCCTTCTTGGCAATCGAGGAAAAATATTTTCCAGAGATAATCTGTTGAGTAATCTTTGGGGATATGATTATCCAGGCGATAACCGTACCGTTGATAATCACATCAAAAGACTGCGTGCCAAATTAGATAAAGCCCCCCATCCCAACTGGCAGATAAAGACAATCTGGGGAATGGGTTACAAATTTGAGGGAACTTTGGCATGAAATACAAAATCACTTATCGGTTAATCGGTTATTTTTCTACAGTTCTCCTTCTATTCGCCGTCAGTGTAGGAATTTTATTTGGAATCCAATTTACCTTTCATACAGCCGAGATTCATGAAGGGGAATTAAAAACCCAGGTTTCTTCTATGGCAGATACTTTGTCTTTATTTCTGCAAAAGGAGCCTAGTCGGTCAGGAGGAGGAAAGGGTTATGGTGCTTATCTTCGATTTATCAATGATATTTCCATGGGAGAAGCATGGCTGGTAGATGAACATGCACAGACCATAGAGCTGTGTACTGCAAATTTTTCTTTATCCTATGAAGCATTGCCTTCTGGAGCTGAAAATCTAATTAAGCAAGTATTTGAGGGAAATATTGTATCAAGTCGTGCATTTTCTTCTGTACTTGATGTCCCTTCCATCACTGTAGGAGCACCTGTTTATGATAATGAGGGCAATATTAGTGGAGCATTTCTTCTTCATAGCCCAATTAATGGAATTCAGGCTGCTCAGCATTACAGCATTATTATTCTTGTTTCCTGTATTTTCTGCGCTCTTATTCTTGCATTTGCACTTTCTGTTCTGTTAGCCCGCCATTTTATCAATCCTTTAAGAGAAATTGGCCAGACAGCAGAACAGGTGATGAAAGGAGATTATTCTGCTCAGGCTAAAGTAAAACAGAATGATGAGATTGGTGCTCTTGCCCATAATATCAATGAGTTATTTTTGCAGCTATCTAATATAGAAGAAGAACGAAAAAAGCTAGATAAACTACAACAGGATTTTGTGTCTAATGTCTCTCATGAACTGCGAACCCCTATCACGGTGATTAGAGGTTCTTTAGAAGTCCTTGAAGCAGGATTAATTACTAAGCACGAAGATGTACAGGAATACTATCATCAAATGTTATCAGATACTATCCACTTGCAGCGTCTGGTCAATGACCTTTTAGAGCTCTCCAGACTTCAAAATAGTAATTTTAAGATTACTAAAACGGAACTCAATCTTACTAGCCTAATTGAAGACTCCATACGTTCCATGCAGAGAATCGCCGAAAAAAAACAGGTTAAGATTCAATTTGACAATCAAGCAGGGCTGGTTGTATTTTGTGGAGATTACGACAGATTACGGCAAATGTTTCTGACTATTCTTGACAATTCTATTAAGTTTTCTCCCTCAGATAATATAGTATCTGTCAAGATGTACTATGAAGATATTTTATGTATGGTATCTTTTACGGATTATGGTAGTGGTATCCTCCCTGAAGATATTCCCTATATATTTAATCGCTTTTATAAACAACAGGCAGAACAGAATAAAAGTGGTAGTGGCCTTGGGCTTCCTATTGCAAAGCAAATTGCTGACCGCCATAATATTGCCATCAAATGTGAAAGCAAGTTAAATGACCATACTACGTTTTCTTTTCTGTTTACAGAAACCAGCCACTTCTGAAATTTATGTAGTTGGGAGTTTTAAAAGAACTATATTAAGAAGGAGCTGTGAAAAAAGTCTTCTCCATATTCTGCAAAACAATGATATTCTTTCTCTTTTCCTTGTTTTTGCAGGACATTTCATAAGTTTTTTCACAGCCCCTATTTTATGGCATCTAATATAGATTCTCTTTCTATATCCCTATCTATTTGTAAAACTTATCGTTCTTTCATCAAATATTCAGTATCTTCATCAATCATTTCGAGCATCTTATCTGCAACAATCGGGTCAAATTGACTTCCTTTCCCTTTTTCAATCTCTGCCCGAACTACATTCTGAGGAAGCACATCTCTGTAGCTGCGCTTTGAGGTCATAGCATCATAGGCATCCGCTACCCCAATAATCCGAGCCATCTCTGGTATCTTATCTCCTTTTAGCTTATCTGGATATCCACTTCCATCATATCGCTCGTGATGCCATCTCGCTCCCATCACAAGCTCTGGCAATTCTGAAATATTTTCCAAAATTTCTGCTCCAATGATGGAATGAGTTTTTATCAGCTCATATTCTTCGTCTGTGAGCTTACTTGTCTTATTGATAATACCATCGGGGATGCCAATCTTTCCAATATCATGAAGCAACCCCAAATAATAGATATTTTCCTGCTCTTTTGGAGATTTTCCCAGCTTTTTGGCAATTTCCACTGCATATTCTGCAACCCTTGAGGAATGTCCTTTTGTATACTTATCTTTGGCATCAATTGTTCCTGCTAAAGTTTTCATAATCTGGTTGGATAGACGTTCTACCTTTTGACGTCTTTCCTCTGCTGTCCTAGTTTGTTTTTTTACTTCTCGCTGCAAATCTTTCTGTAATCGGCTCAATTCCAGAATACGGTTTACACGAGAAATAGCAATATCTGCAATAAATGGTTTGGTAATAAAATCAAGAGCTCCTTCTCGGAAGCCTTTTACCTCAGTCTCTCTGTCATTGTCTGCAGTTAAAAAGATTACGGGAATATCTCTGTACTGCTCCTTTGCCCGAAGAGCCTCAATGACCTGAAAACCGTCCATTCCTGGCATATGAAGGTCCAAAAGAATCAAATTTGGAATGACTTTTTCCACAAATTCAAGAGCCTCACCACCTGATTTGACACACTCTATATGGAACTGGGATTCCAGCATCTTTTCTGCAATCCTTAAATTCATCATATCATCATCTACCACAAGAATACAAGCTTTGTCTTCTTGTATGCTCAAAGTTTCTTCTTTTTCTTCCCGCACTTCACCTAATACCTGATGAATCTGTTCCAGCAAATGATGGTATCTCGTTATCATAGCATCATGCCCTCTGTAGATATCATCAATTCGGCCTTCCTTGGCAGCAAATTCTAACTCTTTTGCCTGATTAGAAAGCTCCACTGCGCCAATAGAAAGCGAAGTACTCTTGAGGGCATGGACTAAAATCCGATAATTCTCCCAATCCTGATTATCAAAGCTCTTTTGGATATCCTCATAAGAGCTGTTATCCAGATAACACTGAATCATCTCATGGTAAAAATCCTCATTATCTGCAAAGTATGACATACCCACAGAAGTGTCTAAAAAGGAAACTTTCTGTAAAAATGCAGATTTCTCCTGCTGTGTAGAAACCTCCTCTTGCTCCTTTTCTTCGGTATGTCTTGATTCTTCTTTCTCTTGGATAAGCTCTTTTGGCAGATATCTCTTAATCACCGCCTCTAGTTGTTTGGGACTCACAGGTTTTGAGAGATATTCGTCAAATCCTTCCTCCAAATACATCTCCTTGGCTCCTGGAGCCATATTAGCTGTAAGAGCTACTACTGGAATTCCTGGGCAAAGATTTCCTGACCGTATTCTTTTTAATGCCTCTATTCCATCCATCACTGGCATCATATGGTCCATAAAAGCTAAATGGTAATGCTCTTCTTGCAGCTTCTTAAGAGCTTCTTCTCCATTGAAAGCAGTATCTATTTTTATTTTGCTGTCTTTTAAAACTCCACGGAACAGATTTTGATTCATGGTGCTGTCATCCACCACAAGAATCTTTGCATTGGGCGCCAAAAGCTTCTGGTTTGTCTGCATTTGCTGCAGCACATGGTGAGCTTCTCTACTTTTTCGCTTTCCTACAGGAGCAGGATCTATAATTTTCTGGACAATACAAAAGGAAAATGTGCTTCCCTTCCCATATTCACTTTCGATTTGGAGTTTACTTCCCATTAAATCTAGCAAACTCTCTATAATAAAAATACCTAGTTGCAATTCCCTACTTTCTTGAACATCTTTCTTTTTATCCACAGTCTGGCCACTAGAGATTCTATCAATGGTCTCTTTCTTCATACCGATGCCACTGTCTCTCACTCTCACTGTCAGGATTCCATATTCTCCTTGGCCCCCACTACCTAGAGTTTGCCACCTAACAGAAAGCTCCACAAAACCTTCCGATGTATACTTAATAGCATTAGACAATAGGTTGTTAAAAATTTGTGTCAATCTTATGGCATCGCCACACAATCCTCTAGGTAATTTCTCGTCAATATCAAGTCGCAGCTCTAAGTGCTTTTCATCGGTGCTGTATTCTGCGTAGGCAATCACATCCTGGAGCAAAGACAACATCGAAAAGGACGCTTCTTCCAGCTTTAAGGTTCCTTTTTGAATATTGCTAAGGTCCACAATGTCATTCATCATTAGAAGCATCGTCCTCGCTGCTGCCTGTATATTCATGGCATAAGTCGCAGTATGGCTTTCCCCTGTTTCTCGCATGATCATCTCCGTATTTCCTAAGACCACACTTATTGGAGTTCGTACTTTATTGGAAAGAGATGACAGAACCTCCACTTTTGCTGGATTAACTGCCACCCCAAAATCAATATCGCCTGCAAGAGCCATATAAATCCTCCATTCCCTCTTCTATCAGCCTGCTCCCCCATAATTTTACTGATAGTCTTTCATGATGTTAATTTCATACACCTGCTGTCTTAGGACATATTTGGAAATGTCTTCCCATCATGTCCTCCTCAAATCGCATCATACCACGGTTTTTCCTGATATCAGGTTATGACTTCTATATTGTACCAAAACAAGAGGAAAAATGGAACTATAATCTTGATAGTTTTAAATCATTGTTTCAATTTTTGGAAAAGATAGTGCTCAAAATCATATTCTATAGGGCATTTTGCCAAAAATAGCTATGTGATAGGGATAAAAAGTTCCGTTACGTAAGCGTTCAAATAGCTATCTGTAGTAAGATATCTTATCTGTAGATTTCTTTTGCATCTTTGGGCAATCTATTTACATGCTTTAGAAATCCTAGCGCTGCTTTTTTCTCCTCCACATTATAGAAATATCCTAATTGTTCTGCTACATCATTAGCAGCAGAATCAAACAAATCACACATTACAAAAATTCCTCTCCATGCATCCTCTGCATTTGCGCAAAAATAGGTATCCAAATAGAGCTGATACTCCCTCTCATCAAGCCATTTATTCAAATATTTTGCGGATTTTCCGACACTCACACAAAAATTTGTCTTTATACCCACTTTCCAGGAAAGCATTTTTTCTAACTCCTTGCGCACAACAAAATTTGCCATATCTTGCACATATGGTAGCTCTTCTCTCCACAAACCCTTTGCCAAATTGTTGGTGCACCACCAAAATTCATTGGTACATGAGTTAAATTGTATCTGAGATGGTTTCTTTACATGGTAGTCCTTATCTGTGGCTTCTGGTATCTCTGGTAAAATAGATTGCTTGTCCAGCAAAACTGTACAAAGTTTATCATCACCAATATGTTTTTTGGCATGTTCAACGGATTCTACATGTAAATCAATTCTATTTCCATCATCAAACTGCATTAACCACCCATAAAAATTTTCTTTGTCATTGGGAAACTCAGGGTTTTCATCTGGTTTTTGCATATACAGAATGGTTCCAAATTTGCAAATCCAATTCCCATCTTCAATAAAGCTTTTTGTCTCAGTTACCACAAATACAATATCATAATCCTGAAAAATATCTTTTGGTGCATTGGTATTTGTCCTTGAACCATTCAAATATACTGCTAAAATTCGACTATCTGCATTTGCTATCTCCATAAATAGCTGATACATAGTTCTTTCGTTGCGCATAACATTGCCTCTCCTTAAATGGTGCTGTCAACTCCATTATTTCTTATCTCATAAGAATACAGATTTGGATAATACCCATCTTTATATACCTTGCTTTTGTGAATACTCTCCTGCTTAAAACCACATTTTTCAAATAATCTTCGAGATGCAATATTGTATTCTAAGATATTAGAATAAATATGGGTTAAGTGGAGTTCACAAAAAGCATAAGAAACCATAGCATTTACGGCATCCCATCCATAACCTTTGTTGCGGACAGATTTCATAATTTTTATATAAATCTCTGCTGTTTTATCTTTTAAATCCACATTGGAAAGTATAATGATTCCCAGGCCAATTTCCGGCTTTTCCCTATCTGCTATAATCCTGCGTACATTGGTAGAAGAGTCTGGAAGAGAACGAAACCAATTCATTTGATGTTCATAGGATGTGGGAGAGGAATAGCCTCCTGTCAACTTTGCTACCTCTAGGTCTTTGATTAGATTTAATAGCATCTCATTGTCTTGTCCTTCAATCCCCCGAAGAATCACCTTATTTCCCATAATATCCATATGGTCCTCCCTGGTTTCTGAATCCTATATAAAATGCTTCTTCATAAATTACTTTTAGCTTCTATTGTCTATAATTTTTCTGATTTGTTTAAATAGTTTAAATAATTCCGATATCTTTAAGAATGATTTGAGGAACAAAAATGAACCATTATATGCTATACTGTTTAGAGATACCATGATTGCTTATATTATATCGAAATATAAAAACAAATCAACTATATCTTTAGACCATTAGAACCAAGACTAGATTCTGGCTTAGAGATTGTCTGGAAAAAATATCAGGTATTTACCCCTATTGCAGAAAAAATGCTTGAGAAATTAAAGGAAAGGTTTCATGGATAAAATTTTCTATCTGGACAACCGTTTTAATATATTTTTGTCATAGAAATTTGCCTTAACCGATAACCCTGCATTTATAGTTCTTTTTCTTATAGGTGGCTGTAACCCATAAGTGTGAACTTAAGCAAGCAATCCTGGTAAAATTGCTGTATGGAACTCATCATTCTGGTTTTTCTGGTATTGTTTTTTGACTTCATCCATCTACGGCTTTTATCTCCGCTGATGAAACAAGTCCATCCACATCTGCTGTCCTATATCTTTTCGGAAATATGAATATTCCCACTGCCAAGTACATCCTGGCTTTCCCCGGTACGTTAATGCCTTAACCACCCCCTTCTTATACAATAGTCTCTCGGATTCTCCAGCCCTTATTT
>DEPC01000010.1 GCA_002358555.1 Hungatella sp. UBA3402
TATTTTATAATCAAGTATATAAATCGGGATTTGCAAGGAAAAGCAGAGTCTTATAATAAGGAGTGAGAATCCAATTTGTTCCCATATTATTCCCTTTTACAATTTTATAAAGAGTAGCAGGTATAGCTAACTATTGACCTATAAACGATAAAGAAAAAAAGAAGGTGAAATCATGCTATCAATCGCAGTTTGCGATGATGAGCTTCTGGAATGTTTAAGCATCTCGGCAAGAATTCAGACATTTATGGAAGAATTGAAGATGCCTTGTAATATTGAGCAGTTTCGCAGCGGAAAAGAGCTTCTTAAAGCTCTGGGACGGTTTGACCTTATCTTCTTAGATATTCTCATGGATGGAATGGATGGCATGGAAACCGCCAAGAAATGTCGAGAGCTTGCGTTTGAAAAGCCCTTAGTTTTTCTATCTTCTAGCCGTAACTATGTATTCGAGGCTTATGATGTGGAGGCATTTCACTATCTAGTAAAGCCTGTAGCTGATGAAAAGTTAAAGAATGTTTTAAAACGGGTTTTAGAGAAAGAACGGCGTATTTCGCAAGACTACCTTGTAGTAAGCAGAGAACGACAAAAAAGAAAAATTTTTTTAGATGAGGTCCAATATTTTGAGATTAAAGGCAGGCAGATTGATATCCATGAAAAAGATGAAATCTTTACCTATTATGAGCAGATAGGAACTTTAGAAAAGCAGTTACAGGGCAAGGGGTTTTTTCGATGTCATAAAAGCTATTTGCTGAATTTAAAGCATGTAGAGGTTTATAATCGACAAGAGGCAATTCTTGATAATGGAGAACGAATTATGATTGCTAAACGAAGATATGAGAAATTCTGTCAGGAAATCCTCTCATATATGAGGAAGAATGGGGGAATCTTATGAACATGACAGCAGATAGTTGGGATATTTTTTTATCTCTAATGAGTTATCTGGGATATATCTGGTGTGCCTCTCGTTTTTTAAAAAAACATTTACAGGCAAATATATCAGAAGAAGGAGTCTTTTGTGGACTTCTTTTTTGTGGTTATGGAACTATCAATCTATTTTTAAAAAGGAGCAGTATTCCCTATATTTTTTATGCTGTATGTCACCATATATTGCTTGTGGTTGTAGTTATGACAGTATTTCGAGGAGAGAAAGAGAAAAAATTATTGGTGGCAGTGATTTTGGAGGCTATGACCAGTCTAATATGGAATTTCAGTGAGTCTTTTTTATCTTGTATAGGACTATTCCTTGTCCATACCCAACAGATGAATTCTCTAGGAGTATGCACTGGCAGAATTATCATGCTTATGACTTATGTGGCCGGAATAATCTCTATAAATGTATTATCAAAACCTCTTAGCCCTGTTTTTAGCGATAAAAGAAAAAAATGGTATCTTTATCTGACAATTCCCCTTATATGTATCATTCTTATAACAGATTTAGCTAACTGGGCAGCCAGCAATGGTATTATGGTACAAGATTGGGAAAACTATGGACTGTATGAAAATCAACTGTTTAGTCATAGTGCTATGTGTATATTTACTGGCTTAGCTATAACAGCAGCAGGATTTCTTGTGTTTGGAATGGACAGGATTGACAGAGAAGAAAGGTCTAGAGAGCAGTATCAATCTCAGGTGATGTATTACCAAATGATGGAAGAACAATACAGTCAAATGGAACGTCTTAGGCATGATATGAAAAATCATATGATTGCTATGGAAAGCCTAGTGCAAAACAAACAATGGAAGCAGGCAAACAGTTATTTAAAGGAGATGGAAACAATAGGATGTGTCGCACAAGGAGATGAGGTTACTGGAAGTCTAGTTATGGATGCCCTTCTTTATCACAAAAGACATCAGGCTGCAGAATGGGGAATTCATTGGCAATGTGATGCAAAGCTGCCTAAAGATTCTCCAGTAAAAGAGATAGACCTATGTATTATAATGGGAAATATTTTAGACAATGCAATAGAAGCCTGCTGTCGCATACAAGAACTAAATTCTCAAAATCGCAAAGACAAAGAGAATCTATTTATTAAGGTGCATATAGGAACAATAAAAAAATGTCTTTTTATGGAGGTACAAAACAGCACAGATTTGCAAGACAAAGATGAAACCTGTAGGAGTAGGAAGGATAATCCAAGCAAACATGGGGTGGGATTAGCAAATATTAAGGCAGCCGTTGCCAATTATAATGGAGTAATACATATGGAAGTAGAAAAAGGTGTTTTTACCATATCAATTCTAGTGCCAATGTATCATGAAGATTTTTCCAATACTCTCTAGAGCTCCAAGCCCACAAGTCTCATTTCTAGCTGGATGGAGCACTAACCACATATAACATCAAAAAAGCCGTTTGTTTCATTGTTCTAATATTTGTTTGACTGATGCCGAAGCTTATATTTAGAAGGCGAAAAATACTTCTTTGAAAAAAAGATATATTCAAGCAAAGGAGGCTTAAGTATGAATGCAAAGACAATGGAAGGATTAGCCGGAGCAAGTACGAGTATCCGTATGGTATCTACTCCTATGAATGTGGCGAAGGAGGCAGAACGTAAAGGTGATACGGACAAAATGCAACGGGCTTTGGGCTATGCAGCTCAACTGACAAATCAGGCAGAAGAGTATAGCGAAAAAACTAGTCAAGGTATGAAACTGGAAGCAGAAGAATCAAAAGAGCAAGAAAAATTGAGACAGGAAAATCTTGACAAGGCAAGAAAAGAAAAACGAGAAGAACAGGAAAAACAAGTCAAGGAGAGTATAGCAAAGCAGGAAGGTATTCCATCTGATTCTGTAGAGATTAGTGAAGAAGGAAAGCACATAGCAAACATAGAAGGAGAGATATCTTCAAATCCTATAGATAATACACAAGATGTCACCTATAGCAAATCAGGGGAAGCTGTAGATGTCGTACAAACAGGAGAAGCTGTAAATATAAGTATATAAGAAAAGTTCTGGATTGCTTTTAGGACTGAAATAATCCTACATTTATTTGTTAATAGAATCATAATGATATTGGCCAGGAATAAAACTATTTCTGGCTGATTCTTTTACTTTATAGGAAATTTTAAGAATTAAGTTAAACATAGTTAAAGAAGATATGTTATAATATTTTCTACTTAATGATATAGTTTGTTACAAAAGTTACCTGCCACTCCATAGTGACTAATCTGTACAGTCATTTGGCAAAAACATGGATTTGATAGAGAAAGCATGATGAGGGGAAAAATATGGAGAGTTATATTTTGGAGTTTACCTGTACAGGAATTGAAAATGGGGGGACATTTCCCATTAAGAATACTGGATATGGGGAAGATGATTCTCCTGAATTTGTCCTCCACAATCTCTCCGACAAAGCAAAAACTTTGGCTATTACTCTAGAGGATTTAAGCCACCCAATCAAAGGCTTTACTCATTGGCTTATCTGGAATATTCCAGCTGAGATAAGAATTCCAGAAGGAATTGTTGCTGGAAAAACAGTGGGAAAACCAAAAGAGGCAAAACAGGGAATTGCCTATGGGTTTCACCGTTATGCAGGACCAAAACCTCCAAAGGGTAAAACCCATAAGTATTGTTTTACTATCTATGTATTGGACTGTTCGTTTGATTTGGGGACAAATTGTCTGAAACATGGATTCTTAAAAAAAGCTAGGGGACATATTTTACAAAAAGGAAGTCTTGTAGCAGAGTTTGAAGGGAAAAAAGAAGGAAGAAAAACTCATGGAATATAACATTATCCGATTAGTCGATATGCCTGAATGGAAAGAAAATATGGCCAGGTGGTTTCATGAAAAGTGGGGGATTCCTTTGGCCGCTTATCTGGATAGCATGGACGAATGCTTGATGAAAAAAGGAGCTGTTCCTCAATGGTACATAGCCATAGAAAATTCTCAGATTATCGGAGGGATGGGAGTAATTGAAAATGATTTTCATGACAGAAAAGATCTTTCTCCCAATGTATGTGCAGTGTATACAGAGGAAAACAAGAGATGCCAAGGAATAGCAGGTTCATTATTAGATTTTGTGTGTGATGATATGAAAAGTCAGGAAATCCGTACCCTATATCTGGTGACAGACCATACTTCTTTTTATGATCGCTATGGATGGGAATTTCTGTGTATGGTACAAGGAGATGGAGAGCCAGATATGACAAGGATGTATGTCCATAGGTTAATTGAATGATGCCATGTTTCATTGGGCAAGATAATGGCAGATGTTCTCTGCCCATTGATGTATAGACAGAAATTCTGAATAAGCAAGAGATGAAAATACAGGTACTGTATTATAAGAGAGATGGAATATATAAAATTATATTGGGAGCATGAGCTAGACAATGAGCCTATAATAATCCTTTATGAGATAAATCTAGAGAATGATAGATTAGCTCTTAGGTCTATAGATATTTTTGCAAATAGAAAAACCCGAAATATAGATAACCTTTATGAAGAAGCTATAGAGATTGTATCCATTCCCACAATAGAAGAATTTCATGATCAGACATGGGGGGAAAGGCTCTATACAATGCTAATTAGTAAAGAAGAATTTGAAACCATATGGAATGAGCATTTTTATTCTAGAAGTTGTAACCCATATCTATAGAAAGCCGTTTTGAGATACATCATAACTATTTTGGGGAGGTTATATATGATAAAAATTGCTGTTTTAACTATAAAATTGTATGCCCCTTGGGTACATTCCTTGAAAGAAAAACGCATGGTAGTCAAAAGCCTGATGTCAAAGATACGAAATAAGTTTCAGATATCAGTTGCCGAGGTGCAAGACCAAGATATTCATCAGTCTATTGTCATCGGGATAGTATCCATTGTGCCTCATAATGCTCAGGCAGACAGCCTGATGGATGAAATTATAAATTTTGTGGAACAAAATACAGAAGCCGAAATTATAGATGAAGAAAGGGAAATTCGGTAAAATGCTATTGTAGTGCCATAAAGTGTATTCTAACTCTGCTTACCTAATTTCCATTCTTCATAAACTCACTGGGCTTTCTGCCAAATTCTCTTTTAAAAGCTTTCAAAAAATTAGAGTAATCATTAAAGCCACATTCTGTATAGGTTTCCGTCACGGTTTTTCCACACATCAGCATATTTCTGGCGATAGTCAAGCGTTTTTTCATAATGAATTGGTATAAAGAAAGTCCAGTAACTTGTTTAAATTGGTGGCTCAAATAATATTTGCTTAGATAAAATTGATTAGCTAGATGTTCTAGGTTTAGGTCTTCATTGAGATGATTATTGATATATGCCACAATCTCGTTAATCTGTTTATTTTCTGTTACATCATGAAATGCAGAATCAGAGATTTCATAATAAGCACGGCTGAGTAAGACTAGAATCTCCATGATGGAGGCATAAGCTATAACTCGATTTCCAAGCTTGTAGTTAGTTCGTTCCCTTTCAATCGTATGACAGGCGGACTGAATTTTTTGCATCTGAATTTCATTAGGCCGGAACAATCGGTAATTTCGGTTAGCAGCATCCTGAAAACAGGCCGTTAAATCTTCACCAATATCTCTCAAACCGTTGAAAAAACTGTCATTGAGCCATATGATGATTCGCTCATATGGATACCCAGATGGGGCAATCTCTGGACGATGGATATCACTATTGTTAGTCAGCAAGATATCACCAGAACGAAGCTTATAGGTTCGTCCTTCTATAATATAGTTTACATCTCCAGAAATGAAAATATAAATTTCATAAAAAGAATGCTGATGAAAATCAATGGTAATAGGGGTATGGTTGAGATAGTGATGGTATTCGTAAAAACGCTCGGTCATAATCTGACGGTGAGTGAATTCGTCTATATACATACTTCTATAAAAATCCCCTTTTCTTTTGATGATATTTGCATTATACAGCAATATTTACCATATTTCAAGATGAATATACCAGGCAGATTTAACAAAAAGCTGATATACTTTATCTACAATAATCATAGAATATTAACAATATTTCTGCTATAAAGTTAGCATTTTATGTGGAGAATGTAAGAATCATCGAAGCTGTTCCTATAAAATGTTAGGAAAAATCTAATAAATAGATAGATTTTTTGGTTTTCTACTCTTTTTAAAACAGCAGGATTTATATATAAGTAAAAATGGATATACGAAGAAATATTGTGAATACTCTATGGTTTCGTAAGCAGTAGAAACTAAATCAGGAAAGGAGCGAAGAAGGTATGAGAGGACTTTACAGAGCACTAACCATTTCTCTAGGTGCAGTGTTTATTGCCTCGTCTCTTACAGGCTGTGGAGGTGCTTCCGATGGAAGGAGGGTTGTCCGAATTGGCCATAACCAGGCTACCGACCATCCAACTCATATTGCGTTGCTGGAGTTTGAAAGTTATGTAGAAAGTAAATTGGGGGACCAATATAATGTGGAGGTGTATCCTAGTGAGCTGCTGGGCTCTCAGACCGATATGGTACAGTTGACCCAAACAGGAGCTATCGACTTTTGCGTGGCAAGTAATTCTATTTTGGAAACCTTTTCGGACAATTACACATTATTTAATATGCCCTATCTATTTGCTTCCGCAGAAGCTTATCATGCCTCCATGGATGACCCAGATATTACTGGACCGATTTTTGATTCTACAAAAAAGGCTGGATTTGAAGCTGTCACCTGGATTGATGCAGGTACAAGAAATTTTTATACGGTATCAACCCCCATTGAATCTCCAACCGATTTAAAAGGATTGAAAATTCGCGTACAACAGTCTCCTACCAATGTAGAAATGATGCGACTGTTGGGAGGCTCAGCTACCCCTATGGGCTTTGGAGAGGTATATACAGCACTTCAGTCAAAAATTATTGATGGTGCAGAGAATAATGAGATGGCTTTGACCTCCAATGGACATGGCGATGTATGTAAATACTATTCCTATGATATGCACCAGATGATTCCTGATATCTTGATTGGAAACTGTGCATTTTTAGATGGACTTTCTGAGGAAGAACGAGCAGTATTTGAGGAAGGCTTTGAACTGGTAAATAAGGTGGAACGAGAAGAATGGACAAAAGCAGTGGAAGCTGCAAAGGATAAAGCCCAAAATGAACAAGGTGTTCAATTCCTATATCCAGATACTGCACCATTCCAGGAAATCTGTATTCCTATGCATCAGTCTGTACTTGAACAGTATCCAGATTTGAAGCCATTCTATGATGCGATTCAAGTACATAACAAAAATTATGCTTCGGAAGGAGGTGCCTAATCATGAATAAACTTCGTGAAATTCTGACACAGATTTTAAATGTGTTGGCTGGAGCAAGCTTTTTAATGATGGTGGTATTGACCTGCTGGCAGGTATTAACTCGTTACATATTAAACAATCCCTCATCTTGGTCAGAGGAATTAGTCTCTTATATGTTTGCCTGGATGAGTCTTCTTGGGGCATCTCTAGTTACTGCAGAGAGAGGACATATGAATATTCCTATTGTAGTGGAAAAATGTAGTCCAGCTATGCAAAAACTTTTGCTCTGTCTGGCTGAAGTGATTGGATTTTTATTCTCAGCA
>DEPC01000126.1 GCA_002358555.1 Hungatella sp. UBA3402
CGGAAAAGGAAACAACAAAACATATTATGGGAAATGCCACTGCCAGCACCGATGGAAGATATTCGGCGGCAATGAGGTATCCATAGCCCAGCTCATAAAACAAATCCCACATCCCGGAATTGAGCAGAAGCTGCATAACGGCC
Source organism: Hungatella sp. UBA3402 (assembly GCA_002358555.1). Lineage (GTDB taxonomy): Bacteria > Bacillota > Clostridia > Lachnospirales > Lachnospiraceae > UBA3402. Next base: position 144 of record DEPC01000126.1, read on the forward strand.
AGTACCACCGCCAGCACCACTAAGCTGATAGCAAGGGAAACGCAGACCGCTTTCAGGAAATACGACGTGAGGCGTTTTTGGAATGAAGAGGACAGTTTTCTGTAAACCAGAAAAATCACGAAAACCGTTCCTCCGATGGCAATGCCGTTGATTAAAATATAGTCTGGAATTATCTTTGATAGCATCATATCTGATACCCTCTTCCCCAACAGGTTTTGATAAAATCCGGATGCACGTTATCCCAGTTCAGTTTATTGCGGAGATTGGCAATATGCATCATCACCGTATTTTCCGAACAGAAAAATTCTTCATGCCATACCGCTTCATAAATCTGCGCCATGGCCAGCACTTGCCCCTTGTTTCGCAGCATATATTCCAGAATGTCATACTCCTTGCGTGTCAGCTTCACTTCCCGTCCGCTTACCCATACCTGGCGGCTTTCCATATCCACCGTCAAATCCTCCGACTGGAGCGTGTGCGCCAGCTTTTCCGTTTCATTGTACTGTTTATAACGGCGGAGCTGGGCTCTGATGCGGGCAAGAAGCTCAATGGGCTTGAAAGGCTTCGTCACGTAATCGTCTCCTCCCACTGTGAGACCTTGTATTATGTCTATATCTTCCGTTTTCGCCGACATAAATATAACCGGCATTTTGCTTCTTTCCCTTATCCGCAGGCAGGCGCTGATACCGTCAATTTCTGGCATCATTACATCCATCAGAATCAAATCAACCTGATAGTGCTCCAGGATATCCAGTGCCTGCGCTGCATTTTCACAGGCGAGGTAACGGTAGCCCTCATTAGCCAGATAGATGCCCAGAAGCTTGCGGATATCTTTATCATCGTCAACAACCAATATAAATTCTTTCATGACAGCTTTGCTTCTCCCTTTTTGTAGAAATGCTGCAGAACCACCGAAGCAAGGAACATGAACAGAAGTTCTACAGCGATTATATGCCACCGTTTCAGACCGCACAAGCCGCCAAGAAAACCCGAAAAGGCAATCATGCCGATGGATATGCTTTTAGCAATTATACCAATTTTCAAAAACTGAGGCAATGGTATTTTTAAAAAAGCAGAGGCTGCACAGAGCACTTCATCGGATACAAGCGGAACAATCAGCAGTACGCCAAGAATCCAAATGCGGTACTGCCCTGTCAGCTGCTTTAACCACGCAAGCTGCCTTTTCTCTTTTCTTCCCTTTGAAATACGATGTGCAATCATTGAAGATAATGAATACATAATCATCAATCCAAGCACGGAGCCTGTAACCCCAAAGAAAAATGCCCCCAGGCTGCCAATCTGTCTGGTTCCCCATAGTATCACTGCAGTTTCCGGCACTGGAACACATATAGGCAGCAGCACGCAAACAAAAAAATAAACACACCACATAACAACATCTCCTAATATCTGGTTCATACCGCACCGTCCGCAGAAATCTGCTTCCCATGGCAGCATTTTAATTTCATGTCCAGTACATATGTCGGAGGCAGATTCCGCCAGACCCGTACAATCCTCTGGATATTGAAATAATTTTCAAGAAAGGTTTTCCGCAACAGCGTATACTGGAATGTAGTAAATACGCCTTCAGTCCCGATAGCCTTTTGGGTCTGTAACAGTATTCTGTGGGATACCTTCTGGGGAAGAGATGTAAATGGCAGACCAGAAATGATATAATCTGCATGCCGGAATCCCTGTTCTCTTAAGAAGCCACATACATTTCTGGCATCTCCATGAACCAGCACCACTCCTGGCATTCCATGGAACTGTTTCCGCAGTATTTCGTAAAAATGTTCATTCTGCTCAATCACAATATAAGCCGTGTCCCGCCTTTTTCTTGTTACCACATCCTGGGTAAATACGCCCGTACCCGCCCCGTATTCTACAATGCAGTGCGCTTTACCAAAATCAATAGAAGCCGTCATGGACGCTGCCAGATGCCTGCTGCTGGGAGCAATAGCTCCAATAGTGTCTGGAGCACTAAAGTATTCTCTTAAAAATTGCCACATAGGATGTTCCTCCTCATATAATGAATCCAGTATGCTATACTGTTATTTGATGATTTCAGTATAAAGAGGAAGTATAAAGAGAAAACCGTAAGAATTATAAAGATTTCTTTAGATATGGCAGGCAGGTGCTACCACCTGCCATAAGATTTGAAAAGATAGACATTATGGCAAAAATATCCCTATAGCAGGCAGCATATACAAATAAGAATGAGCAAAGAAAAAGGATAATTACACATGAAAAAAGGATAAAAGAAGATAAAGAGGCTGAGGAATTTATGGATATAAACCATAAACCGTAGTCTGTTTAGTGACGTGAAAAAAACAATGAGAATGAACAGCAAGCGGAAAGTTTTTCAAAATGGTATCTTCCTGTATTTTATTATGCGTTTTCCTGCCGCAAATGGGGCAAATTATCCATTCTGTTTCGTTCATTGCCAACGCACTTCCTTATTGTTTAGGTAGAACTCCCGAAAAGAAAAACGGCAGAACTTTAACCATCTCTAAAGCATTGCCAGGCTTTAGTTGTTCCGTTATGCCCCGTGCCTGTTTCATATCCTCTATGAGCCGTTTAAAGCATTTCTGTACTTGCTTGTCAATACCGGCAAGATAGCTGTCCAGTTTTCCGTTTGCCAGCAGATTAGTGCAGAATATCTTTTTATACTCCCGAAGATACCGCCTGTGCCGTTGCCTCCATATGCCAATAGGTTTATTTTCTTTGGCTGGCAGGGTAATTGATAGCCTATAACCTCTGTTAAAAGATTATAATTTATAGAAATTCAAATTATAATTTAAGTTTCACTATTTTTTAAATTACACAAAGA
>DEPC01000156.1 GCA_002358555.1 Hungatella sp. UBA3402
AAATGTATTTGACTATAGTTTAGGAAATCCTAGTGTCTCTTGCCCTGAAAATTATACAAAAGCTATGGTAGATTTGCTTTTGAACGAAGACTCCATAACAATTCACGGATACAGTCCTTCTCTTGGAATTGAGAGTGTAAGAAAAACTGTAGCAGACAGTTTGAATCGTCGGTTTGGCATGGATTATGAGGCAAAACATATTTTTATGGCTTCTGGCGCTGCAGGTGCTTTGGCCCATGCTTTTCGATGTGTGACAAAACCAGGAGATGAGATTCTTACCTTTGCCCCATTTTTTCCAGAATATACTTGGTATGTCAATCTATCTGGGGCTAAACTTAAAGTAGTGCCTGCAAATACCGAGAATTTCCAAATCAATTTCCAAGCTTTGGAAGAGATTATGAATGAAAATGTGGCAGCTATTCTGATAAATACACCTAATAATCCGTCGGGAGCTACATTTAGTGAGGAAACTATTGAAAAATTGGCAGATTTTTTGACAAAGAAGCAGAACGAATATGGACATGATATTTTCTTAATCAGTGATGAACCTTATCGAGAGATTGTATTTCAGGGGGCAGAATCTCCCTATGTGTCAAAATATTATGATAATTCTATCTCCTGTTATTCTTTTTCCAAAAGCTTGAGCCTTCCAGGAGAACGTATCGGATATGTAGCTGTAAACCCAAGATGCAAGGATGCTGATATTCTTGCGGTAATGTGTGGACAGATAAGCCGTGGAATAGGTCATAACTGTCCAAGTTCCAGTGTACAGCTTGCAGTCGCTAAAGTGATTGATGAGACAAGTGATTTGTCCGTGTATGAGACGAATCGGAATCTTCTCTATCATGCATTGACGAATCTGGGATTTTCTGTGGTAAAACCAGGAGGAACCTTTTATATCTTCCCGAAAGCTTTGGAAGATGATGCCAATATTTTTTGTATGAAAGCAAAAAAATATGACTTGATTTTGGTTCCATCGGACAATTTTGGTGTTTCAGGATACTTTCGCATGGCTTATTGTATAGATACGGAAAAAGTAAAACGGTCAATTCCAGTATTGGAAAGGTTTGTCAGGGAAGAATACCCCAATTCGTTGTGTTAGTTAAAAGTTGTAGAAAGAAGTAACTCATGCGTTTGTCGTGGTCTTTATAGTCAAGATTCTTGACAGGAATAGAAAGAGTTTGATATAATTTGGAGCAGATAATCAATCTGCACAAGCAGAAGAAGATGGCAGAAGCCATCTCAGTTAGAGATTTGATGTTGAATGAGAGCTATGAAGGCGATATGCCCCCAGAAGGGAGTTGTTGTTTTTATGGCTTTTTTGATTTCATCTATATAGTAGGAGATTTCTTGCTGAAAGAGGTTAATCTTTAAGGGGTTTAATAAAGAATGATATGATAAAATCTAGAAGGGAAAAATAGTATGAATGCATACGAGATTTTAGAACAGGTGAAAACAGGGGCTATGTCTGTAGAAGAGGCAGGACAGCTTTTGGATATGGGAAACTATGAAGAATTAGGCTATGCAAAATTGGATACCAGTCGAAAGGAGAGAACTGGTTTTGCAGAGGTAGTGTTTTGTAGTGGAAAGGCAGATAAGCATTTGCTATCTATTTTTCAGCGCCTTTATGAGAAAGAGGGAGAAGTATTTGGGACTAGGGCATCACAGGAGCAGTATGAGTTAATAAAATCTAAATTTTCTGAGGTGAGCTTTGACCCTATTTCTCATATTTTAAAAATCGAAAAAAAAGGAAAAAAACAAATAGGAAATATAGCAGTCTGTACAGCAGGGACGGCTGATATTCCAGTGGCAGAAGAGGCAGCTCAGACAGCGGAGTTTTTTGGAACATATGTGGAGAGAATCTATGATGTAGGGGTCAGTGGTATTCATAGGTTACTGTCCAGGCTAGATGTGATTCAAAAGGCAAATTGCGTGGTAGCAGTAGCTGGGATGGAGGGAGCATTGGCCAGTGTGATTGGTGGATTGGTGAGCAGACCTGTCATAGCAGTTCCCACATCTGTAGGATATGGAGCAAATCTTCATGGACTTTCAGCTCTTTTAACTATGATTAATTCCTGTGCTAATGGAATTGCAGTGGTGAATATTGACAATGGATATGGGGCAGGATATTTAGCTACTCAGATGAATCGTCTGGCAGAGGGCAAGTAACTCAGGTATTAGGCACATCTATATATAGAAGCTTAATCCGTTACAGAAGGAAAGAGGAAAAGATATGGAGCAGAGAATAGAACAGAGCCAGATAAATAGTGAAATTCCAATGAAAATCCTTGGACAGACAGAACATGAAGGACAGAAGCTTTCTTATGAAAAAAAATGTCAAGTACTTCATAAGCTGATGGAGGAATATTCCAGACAGCCTATTGTGGTTGCCTTTTCTGGGGGTGCAGATTCCAGTCTTCTTTTAAAATTGGCTGCCCTCTATTGTAGAGATAGGGGGAACCAAGTGATTGCCATCACAGTTAGCACAGAGCTTCATCCAGTAAAAGATGAGGAGATAGCAAGAAAGGTAGCATGCGAGGAAGGAACAGAACATAGAGTTTTAAAAATTCGAGAATTAGAAAACCCTCAAATTGAGAAAAATCCGGTGGACAGATGTTATCACTGTAAAAAATTTTTATTTCGTGCTATCAAAAAGGAAGCAGAAAATGCAGGAACACAGACAGTTTTAGAAGGAACAAATGCTGATGATTTGTTACAATATCGTCCAGGACTTCGTGCATTGCAAGAATTAGAAATCAAAAGTCCTTTAAAAGAGGCAGGACTTACAAAGGATGAAGTGCGAAAGTTATCAAAAGAATATGGCATTTCTGTGGCAGACAGGCCATCTTCTCCCTGTCTGGCAACGAGATTTCCCTATGGGGATAAATTGACTATAGAAAAATTAAATCAGGTAGAGCAGGGAGAGATATATCTAAAAAGTTTGGGACTTTATAATGTGCGTTTAAGAATTCATGGAACTATTGCCAGGATTGAAGTTGATACGGCTGATATAGAAAAACTGTTGAATCATAGAGAACAGATTATCCATCATTTAAAATCTCTAGGATATGGATATATCACTCTAGATTTGGAAGGGTTTCGCTCAGGGAGTATGGATGAGCCATTGCTAAAACAGAGAATAAAAGATTAAAACATGCAATAAGATTGGCAGATATCGAATCTAAGTTATCCCATAAAAAATAAAAAGATTCAGAGAACACATTAATTTTTATAGGAGGTTAAAAAATGGATTTATCAAAATTTTTTCAGAGTGTAATGGAACAGGACCTATGTCCAGTTGTCATCTGCAATTTGCAACATAAGATTATCTATATGAATGCTACTGCAATATTGAGATACCAAAAACGAGGAGGAGCAGAACTTGTAGGTAACAGTCTTTTGGATTGCCATGGCAAACATTCTCAGGAACAGATAAAGAAAGTAGTTTCATGGTTTGAGGAAAGTAAAGAACATAACCGAATATATACCTTTCACAATGAAAAAGAAAATAAAGATGTATATATGGTTGCCCTTCGTGATGAGAATGGGGAGTTGATTGGATATTATGAAAAACATGAGTATCGTGATATAGAAAAAGGAAATTTGTATGATTTCGGAGATTAGAGGCAGCTTCTAACATTTAAAAATTGGGAGACTACTTGATATAAAAAATTAAAGGAGAATAAGAGCACAATGAAATCAGGAAAGAAATTATATTTGGAATGTTATTCAGGAATCAGTGGAGATATGACAGTTGCAGCATTGCTAGACTTAGGAGTAGATGAAAAGGTATTGACAGAGGCTTTGGAGAGCCTTCCAGTACCTGGATTTTCGATTGAGATAAAAAGGGTGGCGAAATCAGGGATTGATGCCTGTGATTTTAATGTGATTTTGGATGCTGCACATGAAAATCACGACCACGATATGAGTTATCTTCATGGACATGCACATCACCATTCTCATGAACATGGGGAAAAACCAGAGCATAGCTGTGGGCATTCTCAAGAACATATTTTTACGGAGAAAGAAGAAGGCAGACATAGTTCTAACCATGAGCATCACCATAGCCATGAAGAAGAATATGGCAGCCATCATCACAATGATGGTCACAGCCATGACCACCATCATTCCCATCATCATGAGCATCGAGGTATGCCAGAGATTCGTCAGATTATCAATCAGGGAAAAATGACAAAAGAGGCAAAAAATCTCGCTCTGAAAATTTTTGAAATTTTGGCAGAAGCGGAGTCTAAAGCTCATAATGTTCCAGTAGATGAGGTACATTTCCATGAAGTAGGGGCAGTGGATTCCATTGTAGATATTGTGGCAGTGGCAGTCTGCCTAGATAATTTACAGATTCAGGAGGTAATTGTTCCAGTATTGTGTGAAGGGACAGGTACTGTGAGATGCCAACATGGGATTTTGCCAGTGCCAGTGCCAGCGGTTGCCAATATTATAAAAGCCCATAAGCTTCCTATGCGTATTGTAGATGCAGAGGGAGAATTTGTTACTCCCACAGGTGCTGCTATTGTCGCTGCTATCAGGACATCAGAAAGTCTGCCAAAAGAATTTTTGGTGGAAGATATAGGGATTGGAGCTGGAAAACGTAATTATGAAAGGCCAGGAATTTTGAGGGCAATGTTGATTCAAGATAACTCTCAGGAAAGAGATACTATCTATAAATTGGAGAGTAATATTGATGATTGCACTGGGGAGATTTTGGGATATGTGATGGAACAGCTTTTTGAAGCAGGGGCCAGAGATGTCCACTATACTCCAGTATTTATGAAAAAAAACCGACCAGCGTGGCAGCTCAATGTCATTTGTAAAGAAGAAGATATCGAAAGGCTAGAGCAGATTATTTTCCAAGAAACTACTACCATTGGAATCCGCAGAGTGGAGATGGAACGAAGCATTTTGAAGCGTGAAGAAAAGACGGTTTCTACGGCTTTTGGCCAAGCAGAGGTAAAGATATGTGAGGCAAGAGGGGTGAGTCGAGTCTATCCAGAATATGAAAGTGTGGCAAAGCTTGCTAAGGAGAATCAGGTTCCATTTTCAAAAGTGTATCAGATAGTACAAAAAAGTTGCAGCGAATCGTAAGCGTTATGGAGGAAATACATTTTTATTATGTAAGAACTGTTGCAAAATATCCATTTTATGTAATATATAATATATGTTCTTAAAAATAGTAACTATATATTGTATAATAACGATATTTTGCAGCAGTTCTTATTTAATATGAAACAAGAAACAGTTACTTTTTATATTCAAAACAAAGTATCACCGTTAGAGTTAACAGTGAGTAAACTCACCCTAATAATTGCATTACGTTTTGAGGAAGTGCATTGGCATGTGCCAACATAGATTGTGCGGATTGAAAAAGTATATTATTTTTTGTATAATCTACAAATTCTTCTGCCATATCTGTATCGCGGATGCGGCTTTCTGCCTGAGTTAAATTTTCAAAACTTACTGCCTGAGATTGGTAAGTATGCTCCAGGCGGTTCTGATATGCACCTATTCGCCCTCTTTCTAAATCAAGGTAGTCAATTGCTTCTTCAAATATATCAATGGAATTGTTGGCTTCTTCTATTGTCATTACAGAGACATTTTCGATTTCTAGACTATCAACACTAACTCTTGGAAGAAGAATTCCTAACTGCTCTTCAGATGATGGTCCAACTTGGAGATAGATATCTGGTTTTGGAGGTTCTGGTGGTGGTGCCCAAGTCCCTGGTTCATATGCTACACCACGGCCAAATCGACCACTGTTACTGTGAGGGCTTGTTTTTGTATTAAAATATGGATTTCTCCATTGTGGATTACTCCATTGAACACCTGTAAGTCCATTAATCTCAGAGGGCATATTGTCTGCTGAACGGTCATCATATATAATTAGCTTGTCTGGCTGATTGGGGTCTGCGCACCACATTGTATAATGATTCATCGGATTTGCAATTCCATCACTTCCTTTTCCTAATCCAGTCAGAATAGCATTCACTAAGTCTTCTCCAGATTGTATGTTATCAATACCTATTTCATATACATAATGGGTGCCACTGTTTACTCTATTTGTTCCTGTCCCATTTGTAAATTGTACACTATAATGGTTATTACAGGTAATACATGTACAATAAAATCCAGTTCCTATCAACTCACTTTTATTGTTTGCGTCCAGCTTTGAGAAGTCAAGTTTAGCAGCTGCATGATTCAGTGTAACAGTTCCTGTTTCCGTTGTTTCAACATTTGTTACAGGATCTTTCCTGACTCCTGTATAGTCATGAGTTGTTGAATAGGTATCTGTCTGTGCCCCATCTTGCATAGCCTTTCCACCATCTACCCATGCTGGCAAAAAGGTGACAGGATAGATTTCTACGGAACTATCAATAATAGAATCTGGTTTTTTCTCTCTGGGGAACAGTTCTACACCATTGAACTTAGTACTAGCTGTAATTCGATTGATCTCTGCCTTGAGCTCATCAATCTCCTGTTGCAGTGCTGCTCGAGAAGCATCATTATAAGTGCCATTAGCAGCTTGAGTGCTGAGTCGCCGTGCCCGAATCAGCATATTGTTAATTTCTTGCATAGCTCCATCAGCTGTCTCTGTTAAGCCAATCCCATCTTGGATATTTCTTTGTGCTTGTTCAGTCCCCCGTATCTGACAACGCAATCCCTCCGATATGGCTAACCCAGCTGCATCATCTCCAGCCCGATTGATTCGGTATCCAGAAGACAGCTTTTCAAGGTTTTTACTTAATTTTGCTTTGTTTTTTGCCATATTTCTGTTTGATGTAATTCCAGGCAAATTATGCTGAAGTATCATTTTGTAAGATACACCTCCCTTACATCTTATTTCGCTCAAATTTTTATAATCTTTAGAAAATATTGTAATTTTTACCGCCCTTTTCCACATATGAACAATAAAAGTATTCTTTAAAAATACTCTTATGTAATAATAAAGTTTATGTATAATATCCATCTTATCTGGTCTTATAGTCTTTTGAACAACCTTGACAAAAATTTAGCATAGTGGTATGCTAAGAACAAAATTGTTAAAATATTATCAAAAGGAGAGTTATCTATTATGGGGATTTTTGACGGTAAGGTGGCTATTATCACTGGAGGAGGAAAGGCAAAGTCCATTGGGTATGGAATAGCAGTGGCTTATGCAAAGGAAGGTGCTAATCTGGTTCTTACTGGACGCAATGAGCAAAAGCTTCTGGATGCTAAGGAGGAATTAGAACGTCTTTATGGGATTCAAGTGTTGGCTATGCAAGCAGATGTAACACCAGATGATGAGTCAGAGGATAGGGTTAAGGCTGTTGTGAATAAAACTATTGAGACATTTGGACGAATTGATGTATTGATAAATAATGCTCAGGCTTCTGCATCAGGAATTCCTCTATCTATGCAGACAAAAGACCATTTTGACCTTGGCATCTATTCAGGACTTTATGCTACCTTTTACTATATGAGGGAATGTTATCCCCATCTGAAAAAAACGCAAGGCTCTGTAATTAACTTTGCTTCTGGAGCTGGATTATTTGGCAATGCTGGTCAATGTTCTTATGCTGCTGCGAAAGAAGGGGTTCGAGGATTGTCCCGTGTGGCTGCTACAGAGTGGGGGAAAGACAATATCAATGTCAATGTAGTGTGTCCTTTAGCTATGACTTCTCAACTGGAGAATTTTAAAGCTTCCTATCCAGAAGCTTATGAGAAAAATCTTAAAGCTGTACCCATGGGTCGTTTTGGAGATCCAGAAAAGGATATTGGACGGGTATGTGTATTACTTGGCTCTGAGGACTTTAAGTATATGTCTGGCGAAACCATTACTCTAGAGGGTGGCATGGGGCTTAGGCCATAAGATTTAGAAGAGAATTCGGTTATTGGTTGAATTTCTTTGACAGTTAGGGTACAATAAGTCCATTGAATAAAAAGGAGGAATAATTAATGCCATTTATTGATTCCAAAGTTACAGTACCCGTTTCTAAAGAAAAGAAGGAAGAAATTAAATCTAAACTGGGTCAGGCGATTTCTCTGCTTCATAAAACTGAGAGCTACTTAATGGTGGGGATTGAGAGCGATTATGATTTGTGGCTTGCAGGAAAAAAACTGGAGAAAGGGGCTTATGTGTCAGTAAGCCTCTATGGGAATGCTTCGCCTTCCGATTACGATAAAATGACTGCTAAGATATGTGAGATTCTCGAGCAAGAGCTTGAGATTCCAGGTGGCTCTGTCTATGTCACATATCATCCAGTATCTGACTGGGGTTGGAATGGAAGGAATTTCTAGATGCAGTATTGATGAGTGATTAATATTTTTTAGTTTTGAAATCAAAAAGGGGTTATTGCAAAATACAATTATCTGTTGTTTTGCAATAATCCCTTTTTAGTGTTTTTATCCTACTTCGGAATATCCCCAGATAAACTCCCGATAAGCCTTGGGAGTTTTTCCCTGATATTTTTTAAAAGTCCTGGTAAAATAATTCGAGTCTGGAAAGCCGCATCTGGCGGCAATAGTTCCCACAGATAGGCTAGTGGTATTTAAAAGAATCAATGCCTGACGGATACGGGTGGTTTTGATATAATCCGTAAGGGTCATACCATTTTCTTTTTTGAACAATCCAGACAGATAGCTGGCAGAAACAGCATTTTTCTGTGCAAGAATTGTTAAGGAAAGAGCTTCATTATAATGGAAATCAATATAATCCATACAACTGCGCACTAGCTGAGAATAAGATTGTCGAGAATAATTGTTTACTAAGAGACAATATTTGCGAAGCATAGTTACAGATAGGCTTCTTAGCTGGTCAAGCGTAAGAAGAGATTCAATCTGAATGGCAAACTGCTGAGAAAGATTATCAATATGAAGAGGATGAACCTGGCTAGCTTGGACAGTTTTTCTGAGCAGAGTATTAAATGTAATCATCAAGTTTTTTTGATTCCGCACAGGGTCAGGAACTCTTGGAAGAAGCCGATACTGCCGGAAATGAAAATGGGCATCTGTAGCGCGTTTGAAGTTTCCAGCAGCAACCGCAGCAAGCATTTCATCTTCCCATTGATAGCGTTCTTCAATCGTATTTAAGGCAACATTAGGAGTATCAGGAATTGAATAATCTGCATATTGCATAGAAAAAAGTTCAGGACAGTCACTGGATACCATGCGATAGATTACAGGAGAAGATGTCATTTTCTCAAAGAAAAGGTTAAGAGTGTGGCACCAGATTTCAATAGCAGAAATAATGGGAATTCGGTTATAGAACTCCAGAAAATCCTGATAAAACTGAGGAGGAATAGCGTTTCTTTCCATCAATGCATAAAAAGTACTTTGGTTCATGGGTTGTATAAGTACAGGACCAATACATATAATTTGGCAATCAAATTCTTTTTTTAGATGTTCAGGGAAACGATAAAGGCAATAATATAATTTCAAATCGTCTGTATATAAATATTGGATACCATGTTCCAGATTCTGTTCCATATGGGAAATTATAAAGTGGTAATCAAAATTGATAGCCATTTTCCGGCGGAATCCATAGTCAATATCTTCAATATGGGCAAAATCTTCTTTAAATAGAAAAATCTGCAGTCCTTGATGGTGGCAGATATCTGATAACAATTCTAATATATCTATCTGCATAACAATACCTCTATATAAAAATAGCATATTTTTACGAAGAATCAGTACAATTTTATTATATTTCCTATTCTAGCATAAAAAAATGCTGAAATCAACAAAATTCGTTCTATCAAAAAGAGAAAAATTCTTTTATATTAGGCAAAGATGGAGGTGAAAACGTGAGTGAACTAGAACTGTTTCTAAAGAAAAGGGATTTTCTGGTATGTGTGGATTCTGACGGATGTGCTATGGATACCATGGACTGCAAACATATTCACTGTTTTGGCCCTTGTATGGTAGAAGAATGGAAACTGGAACAATGGCAGGAACCAATTTTGAAATATTGGAATCAGGTAAATCTTTATACTATGACTAGAGGGATTAATCGATTTCTTGCTCTTGCAAAAGTACTTCAAAGAGTCCATGAAGATTACACAGAAATTCCTGGAATTTCCAAATTTTCTCAATGGGCATCCAATGCACCTGAACTGTCCAATGTGGCAGTAAAAGCTATGTATGAAAAAACCAAAGAGAAGATTTTTAAAAAAGCTTTATTCTGGTCAGAGGCAGTAAATTTGGCAATTACTGACCTTTCAGATGAATTGAAAAAGCCCTTTGAGGGTGTGAAACAGGGTCTACAAAAAGCACATACCTATGCAGATGTGGCGATTGTCTCATCAGCCAATCGAGAGGCAGTGATTGAAGAATGGGAGAAATTTTCTCTTATGGATTTTGTGGATATCTGCTTGACTCAAACAGAAGGCAGTAAAGCATATTGTATCCAGGAGATGTTGAAAAAAGGATATGACCAAAATCATGTGCTTATGGTAGGAGATGCACCTGGAGACCAAAAAGCAGCAGAAAAAAATAGAGTTTTGTACTATCCAATTCTGGTGAAACAGGAGCAATACTCATGGCAACGGTTTGTGGAAGAAGCGCTCCCTCGATTCTTAGAAGAAACTTATCGAGGCACTTATCAAGAAAAGGTTATTGAGGAATTTTTAGAAAATTTATCTTAAACAAGGGGAATCCATGAAAAATAAAGAGCAAGGGGAAAAAAGTATAAGAGAAAAGAATACCAAAAAAGAAACCATAGACCCCATGGAAATGATTTTGCTGCAACAGGACTTGGCAGATTTAAAAAAAGAGTACAACATTCGAGGTAAGGAAACTTGGCGGACTCGGCTGGGAGACTGGTTGACAGAACATTCAAAAGGACCAAAGGTTGTAAATCGAAAAACTTATATTAGGTTGGCAATAAGCTGCGGCTGGTTCTGCGGGGCGCATCGGTTCTATGCAGGACAGAAAATCCTTGGAACCTTGTATCTGTTATTTTGTTGGAGTGGAATTCCTGTGGCAATGACTTTGATTGATTTGATGGTAGCAATTCCCATGAAGCCAGATGAAGCTGGTATGATTTTGATGTAAACGAAAGGAGAAATAATCTATGTTATACCCTGTACAGACACAGTCAAGAGGGCTGATGGATTTAAGTGGAATCTGGGATTTTAAACTAGATGATGGAAATGGATTCGAGGAAAAATGGTATGAAAGTCCTTTAAAAGAGCCTATGACTATGGCAGTACCTTCCTCTTATAATGATTTGAAAGACGGAGTTGATTTCCGTGACCATTATGGCTGGGTATTTTATCAGAGAAAAGTGACAGTACCTTCTTATATGAGGAGTCAGAGATTAGTATTGCGCATGGCAGCAGTAACCCATATCGGCAAGGTCTATCTAAATGGGAAACTTGTATGTGAACATAAAGGAGGATTTCTTCCCTTTGAGGCAGAAATCAATGATTTTCTTATTGATGGAGAAAATCTGTTGACAATTGCTGTGGACAACCGTATCGACCATTCTACCCTTCCAGTAGGAAGTGAAAGTGGAGGAGGAGTACTTTCAGGGGGAGGGTTATTTGCATGGAAAAGCAAAAAGCCCAAGAATAATCCCAATTTTGATTTCTTTAATTATTGTGGAATTACTAGGCCAGTGAAGCTCTACACAACACCAAAGGATTATATTGCTGATGTATCTTTAGATGCACAATTAGATGGAAACCGTGCTTTGGTCAGCTATCAGGTAGAAACCGTAGGAACTGGAAATGTTCATATAGAAATATGGAGCAGAGAAGGAGAAAAGGTAGCAGAGGCAGAAGGAAAAGAAGGGAAATTAATCATAGAACATGTTCATTTATGGCAGCCATTGCATGCTTATCTCTATGAAGTAAAAGTGACCTTTGGAGAGGACAGCTATAACCTGCCTTATGGAATCAGAACTGTAAAAGTGGAGGGAAGAAAATTCCTTATCAATGGAGAACCAT
>DEPC01000202.1 GCA_002358555.1 Hungatella sp. UBA3402
TTATAAGGCAGATACTTTGGAAGAATTGGCAGGAATGATTGGAGTTCCACAGGACGAATTCCTGGCAACCATTGAGGAATATAATCGTCATTGTCCTGGTGGTGATATGGAAGGCGAGCCAGACGAATTTGGCCGCACCTTGTTTACTGATGGAGAAAAGAAAAACAATGGTATCAACACACCTCCATTCTATGCAGCAGGTCGTGTACCCACAGTTCATCATACTATGGGTGGAGTTGAAATCAATGAAAAAACAGAAGTTCTCAATACAGAGGGAAATGTAATTCCTGGGTTCTATGCAGCAGGAGAGGTGACTGGAGGTATTCACGGGACAAACCGTCTTGGAGGGAATGCTCTGACAGAAACGATTGTATTTGGTCGTATTGCGGGTGAACAAGCTGCTGCTTATACAAAATAAAAAGTTTGATATAAAGAGAAGGTTCCTCTGTCTTTAGGCAGGGGGGCCTTTTTTGGTGGAAAAGTGCTGAATACTTGCAATATTAAAATTAACTCATTGTGATAGGGGGATTTATGTTATTATAAAAAAGATAGAAAAGAAGGTATTGGATAGAATCGATGAGGAATAAACTATGTATACAAAAATTGAACTATGCAAAAATGCAGGAATTACCCCTGAAACATTGCGACATTATGTAGATATCGGATTGATAAATCCAAAGGAAATTACAGAAAAGGGATACCGAAAATATGATAGAGACAATATTTTAGACTTGTGGTTTTACCGTCTAGGGGCTTCTCTGGGGAACCCGTTGAAGGAGGTAAAGAAGTGGAATACTGCTATGTCTATGGAGCATTTCCAAGGTCAACTTAAACAGCGCGAGACACAGCTTGAGAGAACGATAGAGGAGTTGGGGCAGCAGCTTATTATGATTCGGGAAATCCGGCATTATGTAGAAAAGGAGCAAAAGGCAGAGCAGGTTGTGACAAAAGAGCCAGGACTAGCAGGATATCGAGCTTTCTGTGATAGTGGTTTGGCAGCGCAGAGACAAATTGCAAAGATGGTAGAATTATTTCCTATGGTCTCCATAACCATTGATTATAAATTACCAGAAAATTGGAGAGAGATTTATTTGAAAAGTACAAATCATGAAACTACCTGTATGGAATCAAGATTGGGAATCTGTGTCATGAAGGAGCAGTTTGATTGTATGGGGTTGGCAGAAAAAGATGGGTTAGAGGAGATGCCTGCCATGAACAGTTTATGTATGTTTCTGGTAACATCAAGACCATTTCAGTTGGGATGGAAAGATTTTCTTCCTATTCTGGATAAAGCGGCAAAAGGTTATGTACTTCATAGTGGGATTATTGGAAGTCTATTTTGCAGAGAGGTAGCAAAAAATCAGGTGAATTACCTTTTAAAATGTAGGATTTTAGTAGAAGAAAGGTAATAAGAAATTTTCAGCCCCCTCCTGGCATAATGAGTTAAATTTCCTTTTTAAATAGTCTTAAAAATTAGTTGACCATGTGGTTACAACATAGTTTATAATTAGTATAAGTTGATAAAAAAATAACAAATTTATTTAAAAAGGGAGGAAGAAAATTATGAGAAAACAAATTTCTATGTTATTGGGATTAACTATGGCCACCTGTGGAGCACTTGGCGGATGTTCCTCGCAGCCTGCTGCAACTAGTACAGAAGCTTCGGCAGATACAACTGCACCAGTGGAGACAACTACAATAGCAGAGCCAACCTCAGCAGCAGAAATCCCAGAACCAGCAGGAATTTACACGCCAGGAACTTATACAGCAACAGCCCAAGGCTTTGGAGGTGATGTGACAGTAACCATCACAGTAGATGCAGAATCCATCACAGAAGTAATCATTGAAGGAGACAGCGAGACACAGGGAATTGGAAGCAAAGCAGTAGAACAATTGCCAGAAGCTATCTTAAATGCTCAAAGTGCAGAGGTGGATGGAGTCAGTGGGGCAACTATCACCAGCAAAGCCATTCAAACTGCCATAGCTCAAGCTCTAGCAGAGGCAAAGGGTGAGGAACCTAATACCATATCCAGTGTAAAAATGGTTCCAGGGACTTATACTGCCACAGCTCAAGGATTTGCTAAGGCAGAACTTTTGGAGGTCAATGTTACCGTCAGTGAAGACCAGATTAAATCTATTGAGGTAAATCCAGATAATGGTGAAACTGCCACAGTACTTCAGTCGGCAATTGATTTGATGATACCAAGAATGATTGAATATCAGTCTGTATCTGTAGATTCTATCTGTGGAGCGACAGTATCCAGCAATGCGATTAAGACAGCAGCAGAATCTGCTTTGGTTCAGGCAATTGTAGCAGCAGGGGGAGACGAAAACGATGTAAAGGCATTTTATGTAGAACAGCCAAAAAGTACAGCTCAAGAAGAAATGGAAGTAGATGTGCTGGTCATTGGAATGGGAGGATCTGGATTTTCTGCGGCTATGAGTGCAGCTCAGGCACAGTATGAGGCAGGGGGCAAGGATGCTTCTAAAGTAAGTGTTCTTGGGATTGATAAAGCAGGCAAATACGGCGGAACATCTGCATTGACTAGTTCTCCTATGGCAGTAAATCCCCCCAGCATGGTAGAGAAAAAAGGGTCTGACTATGTAGATATTGATGTATTTAAACAGGACTGGATGACATATACAGAGGGAGATGCAAAAGAAGAACTAGTAGATATTATGATAAATAAGTCCGGTGAAACTCTAGATTGGCTTACAGACTTAGGATTTGAGTTTGCAGAGCCTGTACCAGGATTTGGAACTCCATATGAGGTGGTATGCTATTATGGGGAAGGATTTATGGGTTCTGATGGCCAAACCACCAGCAAAACAGTAGTGGGCGGCTTCTTTGATAAGATGATGGCAGCCTATGAAGAAATTGGAGGCAAATATCTTCTAGAGACAGAGGGAACAGAGCTAATCTTAGAAGATGGAAAAGTAGTTGGAGCCAAGGCAGAAGGAGCAGACGGAACTAAGTATACAATTCATGCAAAAGCTGTAGTTTTAGCAGGTGGAGGATTTGCTGGCAACACAGAAATGGAAGAACAATATCTTACAAATGAATACTATCCGATAAAGGGAGCATGGAACTTGTTCGGATGTGCTCAAAATGACGGAAAGACAATTGAGATGGCATTGGATGCAGGAGCAGGAACCTACAATATCAGTGTGCCTCCTATGGTACATATCGGTGGAATTCCAGTTTTAATGCATGATTATCCAGTGAATCAGATTGATGGTCAAATTGATATTTGGACCCATCGTACTGCCACATGGTCCCTCAATGATATCCCTATGGTTATGGCATTATCTCCAGATACTATGGCAGTGAATATGGAGGGCAAACGATTTACAGATGAGAGTGGTCTTGCCATGATGGACCCCTGGAAAGCAGGCCCTAATTTTTATTCTATCTGGTCAGATTCAAGGATAAAAGATGTACAGGAGAATGGATTCGAGTATGCAAGTACTGGATTATTTATAAACCAAGGCGGCGTTCCAGTTGGGACTCCTATTCCTGAGATTTATGAAGTTCTTGACAAGGCAGCAGAGTATGGAATGGTCTATAAGGGCGACACCATTGAGGAGCTTGCACAGCAGATTGGCATGGATGGTGCTGTATTGGCTGAGAGTGTAAAGGGATACAACGCCTACTGCGAAACAGGAGAGGCAAATGGAGAGATTGAAAAAGCAGACCGAATTTACAGCCCTGAAGGAGCAGATTTGGGAGAGGCTCATTACAAAAAAGGAATCGGAGAAGATGGTCCCTTCTATGCAATAAAAGGAGCTTCTTGGTGCTATAGTACAGCAGGAGGACTGGATGTAGATGCTCAGATGAGAGTGCTCAAGGAGGACGGAGAGACTGTTATTGAAGGATTATATGCAGTAGGAACAGATACCATCGGTGTACTTTTGACAGAAAAGAAGGAGTATGTAAAATATGGCGGTGCTGCACAGGGATGGGCGTTTACCTCTGGAAAAGAGGCAGGAGCCAATGCCGCTACTTTTGTTGCACAATAATGTTATATGATAGCTGTCTATAAGAGAAAGAAGGAGCTGTTGCAAAAGGTGAACTGCTCCTCGTCAAGTAGACAATTGAAAAAATATAAATCTTTCTGCTGGCAGATAAATTCTGCTGGCAGTTTTTATATTGTCCGTAAAGAAATCTCAGGTTTTTCTGTTTGTCCAGAAATTTCCTAGACAAAAGAGTTTGGTTCCTGTTTCACAATTGATTGAATCAGGTTTAAAAGAGCTCTCTTCTGCTCAGGAGTCAGGAGACTCCATTGTTCTAGCAACTCTGTCTGGTCATTATCCAGTTCTTTTAGATTTCCCTCTGAAAAAAATTGAGCCATGGACATATCAAATGCGTTACAAATTTTTTGTAAGGATGCAATAGAAGGAAGCATATTTTTACGATACCAAGATGATATTGTAGACTGAGGCAGTCCAGAATGCAAAGCTAATTGGTATTCTGTCCAATTTCGAGCAACTCTCTGGGCTGTAATTTTTTGGAGAATGTCAATCATAAGATACCTCTTTTTAACTTCTCAAATTTTTGTTGATATCTAATAAAAATAGTCTTGAGAAATCAGCAATAAGCACAAACTATTTCTTTTATACATAAGATAATCGTTATTATAATATGAAAAATCGTTGCAAAATAGTAATTATACACGTATAATATTTACGATATAAATTACTAAAGAAAGCAGGAACTATTTAGATGGACATGATATCGTTAAATTTTTATGTATGGGTAACAATTTTGGTGATAATTTATTACCTTTTCCCTATAAAATGGCGCTGGTATGTACTTCTGGCAGGCAGTCTGAGATTTTACTGGCTCTTGTCTGGAAAAGGAATAGGGATATTTTTGTCAACAATTGTGATAAGCTATGGCATGGGAATGGTAATGGAACGACTTAAGAATCAAGGAAAACAAGCAAGCAAACAGGCTAAACTACTATTATTTGTGACAATACTTATGGTTATAACTCCCCTCTTTGTAATAAAGCTAGGAGATTTTATTTTGACACCTCTGGTTAATGGCTGCCGTTTTGAAGCGTTTCGGAAATTTTTTATAGCTGTATTTTTGGAGAAGGAAATAGAAAATACATGGATTGTTCCCATTGGACTAGCATTTTATACTATGCAGATAATTGCTTATATTGTTGATGTATATCGAGGAAATATAACTGCAGAAAAAAATTTTTTGAGGTATGTATTGTTTGTATCATTTTTCCCTCAGATTGTTCAAGGGCCGATTCCCAGATATGAGCAGCTTGGCTCTCAGCTTTGGGAGGGACATCCATTTCAAGAAAAGATATTTATAAAAGGCTGTCTATTGATTGTTTGGGGATTTTTTCTGAAAATGATGATTGCAGATAAAGCAGCCGTAATTGTAAACACCATTTTTCAAGACAATATTAAGTATCCTGGAGGATTTATTTTGGTGGCAGGTTGTTTGTATAGTATTCAATTATATACAGACTTTCTCTCTTGTGTCTGTATTGCTCAAGGAGTAGCTGAGCTGTTTGGAATTGAATTGGCAGATAACTTTCATCGACCTTATTTGGCAATTTCCATTCAAGACTTTTGGAGAAGATGGCATATTTCTTTATCAGGGTGGTTTAAAGAATACTTATATATTCCACTTGGAGGGAACAGGAAGGGAAAGATACGTACAAGCATAAATAAATTTGTTGTATTTTTTTGTACTGGATTCTGGCATGGTGCAAACTGGACATTTATAATATGGGGATTATATCATGGATTCTTTTCTGTAATTGAAGAATATGTTACATTTATAAAAAAAATACCTAAAATATTTACATATATTTATACAATGCTTATTGTATGCATAGGTTTTGTGATTTTCCGTGCAGATACTCTTTCACAGGCATTTTATATGCTTAGGAAGATGTTTACAGGTGTTTCATTTGATGATTGTAACATGAGTTTTGTAATAAGCCAGCTTAATCCGTGGTTTATTTTTATGTTATTCTCAGGTTTTATAGGAATGGCTCCTGTAAAAATTATAAAAGAGAAATTACAATATATATTATATATAAAAGAACTGCGTCTTACATGGAAATATACAATAATAAATATATTTTCTTATATAGTCCCGGTTATGCTTTTAGTGTGGTGCATTATACGTTTATCTGGAAATACATATAATCCATTTATTTATTTTAGGTTTTAAATATAAAAAACAAAAAACTAGCGTGTATGCTTCTGGCAAGAATTTATTTTATAAATTCTTGTTGGTATATTTAGGTTATAGCAATTTAGTATACTTGGGAAAGGATAAAAAATGAGGGATACAGGAAAATTTATTTTTACAGGTATTTGTTTGCTTATATGTGCATTTCCATTTTTGGGAATGTCTTTTAACCCCACTAATACTACAACAGAAAATAGAAAAATGGCAGTTCTGCCAAAGATAAAAAAAGCTAATGGAAAGCTAAACATTAATTTTTTAGAAGAGCTTGGAATTTATTTTGAAGATCATTTTGCTTTCCGTCCAGAGCTTGTATCTTTGGATGCAGAAATACAAAGCAAAGTATTTATGGTATCAAATGTAGAAACAGTAGTAACTGGAGATAGTGAGTGGCTTTATTATTCATCAACAATAGATGATTATCTTGGAAGAAATATTATGTCTGGACGGTATGTAGAAAATATAGCACATAATTTATTATTAATACAGAAATATATAAATAGCAAAGGTGCAAAATTCATTTTTACAGTTGCACCTAATAAAAATTCTTTATATGGGGAAAATATGCCATATTATTTGCAGAAAAAATCAAGTAATATAAAAAATATTGATATGCTTGAAAGAAACATAAAAAAATATAATATTTTTTATGTTGATTTATTCCAGGCTTTTAAAGAACAGGAAGAAGAACTTTATTTAAAAAGGGATTCACATTGGAACCAGAAAGGTGCAGTTCTTGTTTATAATACAATTTTAAACAGTCTTGGCATAGAACATGAAAATTATGAAAATATAAAACCTGAAAAATTAAAAAACGAATATGGTGATTTAAATAAAACGCTTTATCCAGTAACAGCAGTGCCAGAATGGAATTATTTTTATAATGAACCTTACAGGTTTTCTTATAAGACAGATACTAAAAGTGTTGAAGAAGAATGGATTGAAACAGAAAATAAAAATGGTACAGGTTCATTGCTTATGTTCAGGGATTCTTTTGGCAATACATTGCTACCATTAATGGCAAATACTTTTGCAAAGGGATATTTTTCAAAAAGTGTGCCACAAAATATTACAGAATATGTAGAAATGTATAATCCAGATATTATAGTTTTAGAAAAAGTGGAACGTAATATAAAAGAATTAGCAACAGAGCCTCCATTAATAGAAGGTATACCTGTAAATATAAACCAGGATATTACAACAGCAGAATCTGGCAGCCAGCTGGAAATATCAGAGAGTAAATATAATTCTGGATACATTGAGGTTTATGGAATATTGGATAATATGTTTTG
>DEPC01000189.1 GCA_002358555.1 Hungatella sp. UBA3402
ATGTTTCCTTCTGCTCGTATCCTCGATGAAAAGATTAAAGCCTCTGGCGGACAAACAATTTTTTTTATGACTTGGGCTCCAAAAGATGGAATTAAAAAAGAAAAACGTGAAGATATTCAAACTCAAATGGCAACGAGCTATATCTCTATAGCTAATGAGCTGGATGGACTTTTGATTCCTGCAGGCATCAGTTTTATGCGCTGTGCTGAATTATATCCTGAGATTGAATTGTGGGACCCAGATGGACATCATCCTTCTCTAGCAGGAAGTTATCTAGCTGCATGTACTACCTATGCGGTATTATACCAGGAGTCACCAGAACATTGTTCTTATATTGCAGATTTGGATAAAGAACATGCTTTAAAGCTGCAACAGATTGCAGCAGAACTGGTACTGAATTAACTAGCACAATGAGCATAGATATATAAGAAAAAAAAGCTGTTGCAAATTATTATCATTCTACATATAATGTGATACTATTCATCCTATATATTGTAGAACTCTGCTAGTTTGCAACAGCCATCTTTTTGTTAATTATTAATCAGTTTATCTGCTTCATTATTCCAACTGTACAGCTTACGGATTTCCTCACCTACTTTTTCAGCCGGATGCTCAGAAGCTCGTTTCCTCATAGCTTGGAAGTGAACCTGACGACCTGCTGGGGACATATCAAGCAAGAATTCCTTGGCAAATGTTCCATCTTGAATATCAGAAAGAATTTTCTTCATGGTCTTCTTTGTTTCCTCAGTAATTAACTTGGGACCAGTCACATAATCTCCATATTCAGCAGTATTAGAAATAGAATATCTCNNTCCTTTTTCTTGAAAGAAAAAGGAGGCAAAAAGAACGTTCGGAGGCTCTTCGAGCGGGCTCTATCGCGCAATTCCAGTGATATCAGTACGCTCCGGCAGCCTGTATAAACACCTCCAGGGTTTTTCTTTTGCTTCTTTTCTTTTTTTCAAAAAAGAAAAGAAGCATCAGTTAGACGCGGTATCGAGGTCGGTGTCGTCGCCCCAGAGCATGTTCTTGCGCAGCTCGGCGCCCACGGTCTCCATCTGGTGCTTGGCCAGCTGGGCCCGCTTGGCGTTGAAGAAGGTGCGGCCGTTCTTCATATCCAGCAGGAAGTCCTTGGCAAAGGTGCCGTCCTGGATGTCGGACAGGATCTTCTTCATGGCCTTCTTGGTGTCCTCGGTGATGATCTTGGGGCCGGTGATATAGTCGCCGTACTCGGCGGTGTTGGAGATAGAATACCGCATCCCGGCAAACCCGCTCTGGTAGATCAGATCAACGATCAGCTTCATCTCATGGATACATTCAAAATAAGCATTTCTTGGGTCATAGCCAGCTTCCACTAATGTCTCGAAGCCTGCCTGCATCAGCGCACATACGCCGCCACAGAGAACCGCTTGTTCACCAAACAAATCGGTCTCTGTCTCTGTACGGAATGTAGTCTCTAAAACTCCTGCTCTTGCTCCGCCAATAGCCAGTGCATAGGCCAAAGCAATATCTAATGCCTTACCTGTTGCATCCTGTTCTACTGCTACCAGACAGGGAACTCCCTTGCCTTCTTGATACTCAGAACGCACAGTATGACCAGGACCTTTGGGAGCAATCATAGTGACATCAACATCTTTAGGAGGTTTGATACAGCCAAAATGAATATTGAATCCATGGGCAAACATTAACATATTGCCAGCTTCCAGATTCGGCTCAATGTCCTTTTTGTACATATCTGCCTGCAGTTCATCATTAATAAGAATCATAATAATATCTGCCTTCTTTGCTGCCTCTGCTGTTGTATATACCTCAAACCCCTGTGCCTCTGCTTTTGACCAGGATTTGCTTCCCTCATAAAGACCAATAATGACATTACATCCAGATTCTTTTGCATTTAAGGCATGAGCATGCCCCTGGCTTCCATAACCAATGACTGCAATAGTTTTTCCATCTAGCATAGATAAATTACAGTCTTCCTGATAATAAATTCTTGCCATAATAGTATTTCCTCCTGAATTCTTGTTTAATATAATACCTCCAACTATGTTTAAGATATTTACTGACAAGCTATAAAAGACAATTTCAGCAAAATACCTCAGCATATTCTTCCATGATGCTTTTTACCTAAATCTTTAAGGCAGGTATCGGATATCATCTGCACCACGGGACAATCCTGTAAGACCTGTCCTAGCTAATTCCAGAATCTCATAATCCTCTAATAGATTGATTAGTGCATCTAGCTTTGACTGGTCTCCTGTCAGCATGACAGTCAGAGAGTCTTTGCCCACATCAACAATGGTTGCTCTGAAAATGTCTGAAATAGCACTAATGGCTTGACGCTGGGAAGCATTAGCTTTAACCTTTACCATAATCAGTTCTCTGTATACAGACTGTCCTGGCTTTAATTCCTTGATATCTCTCACATCTTCCAGTTTACGCAGTTGCTTCTCAATCTGTTCCAAAATCTTCTGATCACCAGTGGAAACCACTGTCATACGGGAATATCGCTCATCTGCTGTTACTCCCACTGTCAAACTTTCGATATTGTAGCCTCTACGGCTGAATAAGCCAGCCACACGGCTTAGAACACCGGCAGTATTGTCCACCAGCAATGATAACACAATTCTATCCATAAAAACTCCTACTTTCTTTCTGTATATACTTTGTTGTACAGAGTCTATCTTAATCCCAAAGGGATACAAGTATGTACGTCCTTAACAAGTACTTCTAATCTTATCAATGAGAACGATATTTGTCAACTAGATAAAAGGAATACATATTATAAATTCAAGTTATGAAACTTTTTTATTCTCTATCAATAAAGTCTAAAAATAATCGTGTTTTCTCCCTCTAATGCTATAGTTTTATTTATGTTTTGTGACAAACCATAAAAGGACACTCCTAAAAGATTTCTTAGAAATGTCCTCATTGTTTTTAATGAAATCCCTAGTTAAAATGGAAACAAAAACTCATCTAAACGCTGACTTTATTTATCTAACAACTTCCTATTTCGATTATATAGTAGGATGTATTCACTAAAAGGTTAAATGCCAAGAATAATTTTTTAGATATATCTTAACAAGTAGCTCCGCCCTTCATATGCTTCTGAGCTGCTATGTTTTCCTGTTTTCTTGTAAGTAGATCATCTGCCATTAACTGTTTTTCTACATTTTCAAATCCAATTCTTGCCACTGTATCAGCAAATCTTTCCCCTGTGATTCCCTGCTCTCGGAACAAAAGAATTGCCTTTTCCACAATAGATAAAACTTCTTCTTTTTCTGTGAATACCTTATCTAAATAGTTTCCTTGGGCTACCTTTTTGCCCCAGCGGCCACCTATGTAAATTCGATACCCATTGGCAGAAGCTTCTACGGCGCCAAAGGGGCATTTTCCTATGCAGCGACCACAATGATTACAAATCTTTTCATCAATCGTAATCTTGCCATCAGATAATGCAGCTACCTTAATCGGACAGTTATTCTCTACCTGACAAGTCTTACAACCCTTGCATTTTTCTAGGTTAATCTGAGGAACTCTCTGACCAATAATTCCTAAATCATTTAAATCTGGCTTTACACAGTTATTGGGACAACCTCCTACTGCAATCTTAAATTTATGGGGCAGCTTTACTCCTGCATATCTATGGAAAAATCTTTCGTGGATTTCCTCTGACAGCCCAAATGTATCAATCAATCCATATTGACATGTAGTTCCTTTGCAGGATACTACTGGGCGTACCTTTGAACCAGTTCCTCCTGTCTCTAATCCTGCCTCCATTAGATGTTCTCTGAGGGGTTCGATATTTTCAAATGGCACTCCTTGAATTTCCATGGTCAGACGGGACGTCATGGTTACTTCACCACTTCCAAATTTTTCGGCAGCCTCTGCAATGGCTCTTGCTTCTTGGGCAGTTATTTTCCCGTTTCTTGTAATAACACGACCATTAAATTTATCTGGAGTCCTTTTATCCTTTAAAAATCCTAATGCCTTGACTCTAGTTTCTTCTTCTTTAGAAACTTCTCCTTTGGCATGTTCCACTTTTACCTCATTAAAAAAGGTTGCCCCTTCCAAAACCAGAGTATTCACATATCCATAGGCACGGAGTCTATTCTGGAGAAAATATCCCCGTTTGCCCTTAGCACATACTAAAAGCAGCTTTTCTTCCTTTCCAATTCCTTCCAATTCTCCATTAACTTTGCCTAACTCAATATATTCTGCTCCTCTGATAGAAGGCATAGGAGCCACATCCAATATTCGATAATCCTTTGCTTTTCCTGCTGCATATTCTGCTGGAGTCATACTAGCCATAGTTCCATTTAACTTGTTGAGCAAAACATACACTGCTTGAACAAAAGGATGGATTGCCGTTGAAAATGGAGGTGCATAGGCAAAATCCGCATTTTCAAAATCCTCAAGCCTGGCTCCCATATTGATACCCATAACCGCAATATCTACCATTTTATCAACTGCCCCTGGTCCCATGACTTGCATTCCTAAAAGCTTATGTGTTCCTTTATCTGCAATAAGCTTTGTGGCAAAAAATGCTGCATCTGGATAATAATGGGCTTTGTCGTCAGTAACTGCTAAAACTGTCTCTACATCAAAGCCTGACTCTTTCGCCTGCTCCTCTGTCAATCCGGTTCGTCCACAGTTCAATCCTGGAAGTTTTACTACTCCAGTTCCTAGTACCCCTGGATATTTCTTATCTGTACCATTTAGCACTTGAGCCAAAGTTCTTCCTTCCATATTGGCAGAGGACCCCATTGGCGACCATTGAGGCTTGCCTGTGATTCGGTTCCATACCTGTACACAGTCACCTACAGCATATATATCTGGGAGGCTGGTTTTCATAGATTTATCCACCACAATGGTCCCTCGATTCATCTCTATCCCAGTTCCCTCTAAAAATCCGGTGTTTGGACGAATTCCAGCAGCCATAATCACAAGTCCACAAGCGATAGTTCCAGCGGTAGTTTTGATTGCCTCAACCTTGTCTTCCCCTAGAATTTCTTCAGCCTTGGTTCCTGTAATCACACGGATTCCATTCTTTAAAAGATGCTTTTTTCCATATGTCGCCATTTCTGAATCAAAAATATTGGGTAAAATCTGAGAGGCAAACTCAATCACAGTCACTGCAATGCCTTTTTGCTGTAAATTCTCTGCCATCTCCAATCCAATAAATCCAGCGCCTACAACCACAGCCTTTTTAATATTCTGTTCTTCCACATAGGAACGCACCCCAATGGCATCCTCGGGAGTACGCATGGTAAATACCCCAGAAAGCTCAATTCCTTTTACTGGAAGAACTGCTGGTGAGGCTCCAGTAGCAATAACCAGCTTATCATAGAAAAATGTTTCCTCAGCTTTTGTCTCAGTATCTCTAGTAGTGATACTCTTTTCCTGAGTATTCAAACTGATAGCCTCTTTTTGTGTTAGCACAGTCACCCCTGTTAATGCTGCATACTTTTGTGGAGTGTTGACAATCAATTCTTCTGGTTCTTCAATCATTCCTCCCACATAATAGGGAAGTCCACAACCTGCATAAGAAATATCCTTGTCCTTTGTAATGACAATTACCTCTGTATTTCTATCCTCCCTTTTCAGTTTGGCTGCTGTCTTTGTTCCAGCAGCAACTCCACCAATTACTAATACCTTCATAATAACCTCCTTCTTATAGGAATTCTTTTATATAAAAATATAGCATATTTCCTTGCAGATTCCCATTAAATGTCTAAAATTATTTTTAGAAAAATTCTGTTGTAATGATTTCAATATTATGGCTTTCTATCTATGCTCCCATTATATCATATTTTGTGGTATTATATCTAAGAATACTTTTATACAAGGAGGCTAACCAATGACAACTGCGTTTACCCACACAAATATTGTAGATGTCATCCATGAAACTCTGATTCCAGATACCACAGTTCTAGTTGAGGACAACCTAATCAAAGCAATCGAAGCCAATTTTCCTATTTCAGAAAACACCAAGGTCATCAACTTGAATGGAAAAACTATGCTGCCTGGACTTTTTAACTGTCATGTACATATGTGTGCTGGTGCAGGCACTGGAGCACCAGAAGTTTTGAGTCAAGCTGCACAAACTATCCGTGCTTTGGGAAATTTAAAAACCCTTATCAATTCTGGTGTCACTTATATCCGTGATGCTGGAGCACCAGATTATATTGATGTAGAGTTACATAATGCCCAACTTGCTGGAACTATCCTTGCTCCTGAGATGCAGACTGCCTGCCGCTGTATCTGTATGACTGGAGGCCATGGACATTCTGATGGACGAGAGGCAGATGGACCAGACGATTGTCGCAAAGCTGCAAGGGAACAATTAAAAGCTGGTGCTAACTGGATTAAAGTTATGGCCACAGGAGGAGTTATGACAAAAGGAGTGGAACCTGGATCTCCCCAGCTCACTGAGGACGAACTTCGTGCTGCCATTGAGGAGGCCCACAAAGCTGGAGCTAAGTCATTTACCCATGCTCAGGGAATGGAAGGCATCAAAAATGCTCTGCGTGCAGGAGTTGATTCTATTGAACATGGCTTCTTTATGGACCAATGGTGTTTTGACTGGATGAACGAACATAATGTATTTCTTGTTCCAACTCTAGCTGCACCCTATTGGATTAAAACCTATGGAACAAAAGCTGGAATTCCCGATTATATGGTCAGCAAAGTAGAAAAAACTATGAATTCTCATTGGGAGACCTTCCGCCATGCTCATAAAGCTGGAGTAAAGATTGCTTTGGGCACTGATGCAGGTACCCCATTCAATACCTTTGATAAAACAGGCTTTGAAGCAGTTCTCATGGTTCAGAATGGAATGACACCTATGGAGGCAATTCAGTGTGGCACCATTCATGCAGCAGAACTGTTAAATGTAAAAGATACTCATGGTTCTATCACCGTAGGAAAAAAAGCTAACCTAGCTGTTTTTGAAAAAAATCCTCTGGAAGATATCAATGCAATCATGGACTGTACAATGACTATCCTTGGAGGAAAGATTGTGTTTGAAAAATAATTTTTTAGATACAATCTAGAAATTAAAAGAAGGCATCGCTCAATCAACGATTTAGTGATACCTTCTTTTCTAGTTTCTTTTAACTATATAGTATTATTTCATAAATAATTTTAGTCAATTATTAAAAATAATGTTCCAGTACTTTGTCCATATCAAATTGACACTTTGATATAGCGCAATTAAAAATATGGAACATTTTTTCGGTGTATGTTTGGCATTTTTGAAAGTCCCCCGTAGTAGGAAGTAGGGAAAAATATTTCTTAAACTTTTCTAAAATCTTCGGCAAAATCGCCTTGTCTGGTGTAGTAGGTAGTGAAAGAAAAATTATCGTAAAGCGGGTAGAAAAACCGCTTGAAAACGTCTTGTTAGCGAAAGGGGGGCTACTTATGGAAAACAGGAAACGAAACGTGCAAATCATTATTCGGGTAACAGAAGAAGAACGGGCATTGATTGAAGAAAAAATGCAGCAGATACCGACGCTCAATCTCTCCGCCTACGCTCGAAAAATGCTCATTGACGGGTACATCACGCTTGATTTGCAGGAAGTCAAAGGGCATACGGCGCTGCTTCAGAAAATCGGCGTGAACATCAATCAGATTGCAAAGCGTATCAACGAAACCGGACGAATTTACGCAGACGATATGGACGAGATTAAACGCGTCATGGAAGAAGTCTGGCGATTGGAACGGCGGCTGCTTCTGCAATTCAAGGGCTTAACGAAATGAGGGTTTGGGATACTTTCCAAGGGTCTGCCCCAGCAGGCGAAGCCTGCGAGGGTACAAGCAAAATGCTACGGTAACAGACAGGCATTTTTACGAGAACGGCTATCCGTTCTCTATGCTTGCTATTCAGTTTTATCTTTTAGAAAGGACAGGAAAGGAATGAAACGGAAACGAAAAATCAAGGACGGGCATATCGTGGTGGAAAATCCGCTGTTTCAAGAATTGCCTACACATGAAGTAACGATAAAATCCGGCAGGACACTGTATCGCTTTACAGGCAGCTATGACGGGGAAAGGAGCCTGCCCGCCGACGAAAGGAGCAGAAACTATGTTAAGGCAGTCTGGCAAAATTACCGCCCTCTATTGCCGCTTATCGCGCGAATGGGAGAGTCTTTCGTATAG
>DEPC01000079.1 GCA_002358555.1 Hungatella sp. UBA3402
GCCTGTTCTACTGATATAATACCCATGTGTCTTTAAAACCTCCTCCCTGTGATGAATTCACAATAAACGAATCTGAATTTTTGGAAAACCTCGTCAATCCGCTTTTCCAGACTAACGGTTCCTCTGCCATAACTACAAATGCTCTCAAATCTGCCTTTCTCGGCACAATTTCCCCATTATCCACAATATCCAGATCCTGAAAATCAATCACTTCCTGCGCAATAAACCTTCTTGGCTTTCTCTGTAACAGGGAAATAAAATCCTGCTTCTGCTGCTTTGTCATGGAACTGCCAAATACAACACCATAACCTCCTGCCTCTGCTACATCCTTCAATACCAAATCATCAAAATGAGCCAGAACATACTTCATATCTTCCTCATAAAAAGGCAGATAGGTTGGTGCATTACTAAGAATTGGTTGTTCGTCTAAATAATACTGAATCATCTTAGGCACAAAATAATAAATTCCCTTATCATCTGCTACACCATTTCCTGGTGCATTGATAAGTGCCACATTCCCTTTCCTAAACACTTCATAAAGATGTGGAATACCTATCAGGGATTCCGGGTTAAAGTTCATCGGATCCAGATACTCATCTGATATTCTGCGGTATACCGCTCCCACCCTTTCCCTTGTGCCATCTGAAGCAATATAGTACAGTATGTCATTTTCTACAACCAGTTCAGAACCCGTTGCAAGATGCGCCCCTGTCTTTTCCGCCAGATAGGAATGTTCAAAATAGGCGGCATTATATCTTCCCGGCGTCAAAATCACTGTATGCCCTCCCGGGTTCACATAATCCATCGCTCTCCGGAGCAAATCCGCATAATTACGGTTGTCCTCCAGCCTGTAATCGTGAAAGGTATCCGGAGAACTTCTTCTACACAATTCCCTGGCAATCATGGGATAGGATGCCCCGGAAGGCACCCTTAAATTATCCTCCAATATATACCAGTTATCATCCTTTCCCTTTACCAGATCAATTCCTGATATGTGGGAATAAATATCTTTTGCCGGGACTACCCCCTCACATTCTGCCATATATCCACTGGAAGCAAAAATAAAATCCTCCGGGACAACTCCATCTTTCACAATCTGTTTCTTACCATAAATATCTTTTAAAAACAAATTTAAAGCCATAACACGCTGCTTTAGCCCTTTTTCCAAATGGCTGAATTCCTCATGTCCAATAATCCTTGGAATAGAATCAAAGGGAAACAACTGTTCTTTAAAAACATTATTTTTATAGATTCCAAATTTTACCCCATAGCGTGCTAACAGTTCATTGATTTTGTCTGTGTGCTTTAATAATTCTAGCTGATGCATGGCAATTCCTCCTTCCAAATATTTTCATAAAATGCCAAAAGGCGCCCTGCTTATCGCAGAACGCCTTTGTTCATAAATCAAATACAGTATATTACCTTTTCGGTATCATGTCAAGATTTATAATTTTCAAATTAATTTTCTTATTTTTAAATAATCCAAAATCATCTGCACACATCCATCAATTCCAAGCATTCCTTCATCTAAGCATAATTCATATCCATTGGACATTCCCCATATTTCTTCTGTGTAATATTTATGAAATTCATACCTTTTTGAATCTTCTGCTTCAATTTCTTTTCTTGCCTGTTCTTTCGTCATCCCAAGATGTGTTACTAAATTGTTAATCCTGATATCTTTGTTGGCATGCAAAAAAATCCTGACTGTGTTTGGACGATTACGGAACAAATAATTCCCACAACCATCCATAACAATACCTCCTGAGTCCCCAATAATATTTTTGATAATTCCAAATGGCACATCGTTGGCTCTTACACTTGCGCTCATTGCAATCGCATATAACAGACTGTTCACTTTCCTATCATTAAAAAATGCATTTAGTTCATCGTATTCCTCTGTACCTTCCACCGCCTTAAGAAGATGTGCTTTATCATAAAGTGGCATCTGAAATTGCTTTCTAAGCTTATCTGCTACTTTTTCGCCCATTGTTCCATGTTCTCTGCCGAGCGTGATAATCATTTTTTCATTTGCCATGATTTCTTCCTCCTCTTCATTAAATAAGCTGAGCAAATCCTGATACAAATATGACTGTCAATAACCCTGCTACTGCAACTGCCAAACTACTCATTGCACCCTCTACAGGCCCCATTTCGATTGCTCTAGCTGTTCCGATTGCATGGGATGCTGTTCCAAGTGCCAATCCTTTTGCTAAAGGATTTTTAATTTTAAAAATACGAAACACCGTATCTGCGATCACATTTCCAAGAATTCCTGTAATAATAATCACTGCCACTGTAATTGTTACAATTCCTCCCAGCTCTTCTGATATGCCAATTCCTATTGCTGTCGTGATTGATTTTGGAAGCATCGTTACATACTGTTGATGATTAAATCCAAACAAGCTGCACAAAACAAAAATTCCAAATAAACTAGCCAATGTTCCTGACAAAATCCCGCAAATAACAGCTATCATATTTTTCTTTAATAATTCTAACTGTTCATATAATGGTACCGCCAGACATACCGTTGCAGGTGTTAATAAATACGATATATATTTCGCACTTGCATTATATACTTCATAACTTATTCCTAATATTTTTAATGCAATAATCACAATTACGATTGATACTAATAACGGATTTAAAATTGCAAATCCAAATTTTTTCTTCAAAAACAAGCCAATCTCATATGCAATCAAACTAATCGTTGCTCCTACAAACAATGATTGTCTGAATATTTCATTCATTTTTAATTCCTCTCTTTTGTGCTATCATCTGTGCCACTCTTCCCGTAAATGCCATAACAAACACCGTGATCACAACTGTAATGACTAAAACAGGCAATAATAACGGACGTAAAACTACCCAAGAATCAATCAGACCAGCTGCTGCCGGAATAAACATAACCGGCATGATCTCAATCAAAAAAAATGCTGCATCTCTTACTTGGCCCGTCTTTAAAATACCCGTCATTAAACATATGAGCATCAACACTAATCCATAAACACTTGCTGGAATTGGTAATGGTATGGACATCTTAAGTACTTCTCCTAAGAAAGAAAGCAATAAAATAATCATAAATTGTCTAAGAAATCTCATATAATCCTCCAATTTTTCATATTGTGCCTTTTCTATGATGTATACAATATTATAGGTACTACCACTTGATAATGTCAATCCCTTAGCAAAAATAAAAGCGAAATCTATATTGAGAAAGACAGTAACTACCTCATGATGCACCGGGTGAAGATGAAGAATGATATCAATCAGGATAAATGGGTGGGTGGTCATTTTGAGTCACCCATGGACCTTTCTGGTAAAAAGCAATTGACAGTATTGTTGCAATGCACCACCCTACCGGCCACGCACACCAGATCCCGGTTGAACCCAGTGATGTTTTTGAAAAGCAGAATGCCAAAAGGACACGCAATATTAAATCCGTAAAAGTTGCAACCATAAAATTTTTCATCAACCCTGCACCTCTTAAGATGCCGTCAGCCACCAATTT
The DNA here is from genome assembly GCA_002358555.1 of Hungatella sp. UBA3402. Lineage (GTDB taxonomy): Bacteria > Bacillota > Clostridia > Lachnospirales > Lachnospiraceae > UBA3402. The sequence continues at coordinate 3,512 of DEPC01000079.1, forward strand.
TGCAGAAACCACAAAATAAAACGGAGAAAGAATCTTCAAATAAATAATGCCCGTATGTATTGCAAGCCCGGTAGGCTCATCCATAAAGAGCTTTAGGACAAGACTGCCGCCAAAGAAGTAAAGCAAAAATAATGGAAGGCTCAGCATCCAGACCAGCCTGACCCCGACATGAAATCCTTGTCTGATACGTGGCATCTTTCCTGCACCCAGATTTTGTGCCGTATAGTTGGAAATGCCATTTCCGAGAGTAGTAAATGAAGTAATGACCAGATTATTGAGCTTGACGGCTGCGGAATATCCTGCCATAACAGATGCGCCAAAACCATTTATGATACTCTGGATTACGATGTTTCCCAAAGAGATAAAGCTTTGCTGGAGCGCGCTTGGGATTGCAATTATCACAATTTGTTTTAGAATCTTCAAATCAAAAACAGATGCTTTTTCTTTGCAGTCAATTTTCCCAAGACGTTGAAACACGACTATCATTGCGAGAATGCAGCTGATTCCCTGACAGATGAAAGTTGCCCACGCCACCCCGGCCACTCCCATATGGAATGCCTTTACAAACCAGATATCGACTGCGATATTTGACAGGGAAGATACCGCAAGAAAGTAAAACGGTGTTTTGGAATCTCCAAGCGCGGAGAAAATCCCGGTTGAAATATTGTAGAAAAATACAAAGGGCAGTCCCCATGCATAGATGTCCAGATACAGTTTTGAATCCGCAAATACTTCTTCCGGGGTCCTGATTAACCGAAGCAGCACTCCGGAACCGGATATTCCGATAAGCATTAACAGAATACACACAATCCCACTGAAAATACAGGCTGTATAAACTGCTGTCTTCATGCCTTTATAATCTTTAGCACCAAAGAGTTTCGATACAATAACAGAACAGCCCATATTACACCCAAATGCAAAAGCAATAAAAATCAGCGTGATTTCATAGCTGTTTCCAACAGCAGCCAATGCGTTTTCTCCTACAAATTTACCGGCAACCAGACTGTCAGCTATATTGTATAATTGCTGGAAAATAATACTGCCAAAGAGCGGCATACAGAATTTCCAAAGTACGGTCTGGGGATTTCCCACTGTTAAATCCTTATTCATTTTCAGAATCCTCCATTTCTTCTACACAGCTTATTATTATCTCAACGCAGGCATCTATATCCAGTTTGCTGCTGGACAACATCATGTCAGAGCTTTACTTCATAGATATTGTTTTTTCATATCGGATGTATTATAATGCCTTATTAGGTATGTGTAAAATATCAATTTTGCAATTCTGATATATTATTTTAATATGTGAGGTGTGAAGATGAACATCAATTATGATTATTACAGGGTGTTTTATTATGTCGGAAAATATAAGAGTTTTACGGGGGCGGCAGGCGCACTCCTGAACAACCAGCCAAATATTACCCGGATGATGAAAAAACTGGAGAAAGAACTAGGATGCACATTGTTTGTAAGACAGAGACATGGCGTAACCCTTACTCCGGAAGGCGAAAAATTATATGCCCATATCTCCATTGCATTTGAACATATTTTGTGCGGTGAACAGGAAATCGCCAGAAACCACAGCCTGCAGTCTGGAATCATTACAATTGCTGCAAGCGAAATTGCCCTGCACTGCGTATTGCTCCCAGTGCTTAAAAATTACCGTAAAGCCTATCCCGGAATCCATATCAGAGTATCCAATCATTCCACGCCACAGGCAATTGATGTTCTAAAAAAGGGATTGGCAGATTTTGCGATTGTTACGGAACCATTCAATCTCCCGGCAGGACTGTCTTCAAACGTTTTACGGAATATCCAGGAGGTTCCTGTATGCAGCAGTGCATTTTCACTTTCCACTGGAACAACCATTACAGAGCATCTGATCAATGAGTATCCATTGATTGGCCTTGGCGAAAAAACAAGTTCTTTTTCGTTTTATGCTGAATTTTTCAATAAAATGGAAATTTCCTTTTCTCCTGATGTGGAAGCTGCTACTGCTGATCAGATATTGCCCATGGTAAAATCTGATTTAGGAATCGGGTTTGTTCCTATCGAATTTTTGGAAAATGAAAATATGGAGAACCTTGTTATCCTAAACATGAAACCAGCTATTCAACCAAGAAACATCTGCATTTTGAAACGAAAAGGCATGTCACTCAGCGTTGCAGCGTCTGAATTGGAGAGTCTTATTTGGAGAAGAAATGCAGAAAAAACAGAAAATGGACGAAACAAATAAAGGCATAAACCTCTTTAATAAAGGCAGATTTCGTAGGATATACTAGATAAATATTGGAACGGACAGCGGTTTATGAAGAAAAATACAAAAACAGTTTTCAATAAAATCATAAATTGTAACCGTTCTGCAATGTATTATCACATCTTTGCCTTCTGTTTTCCGCAACAAGCTTAAATACGTATACAGAATCCGAAAAATATGCTGAACCACTTTCTCATTCTTAAGATTTAATTTGACCAAATCAAAATTGCCTTTTCACCCCTCGTACCAAAGCCCATCATTATAATTTGAATTTCCACCAAAATCAATATGAAACCAATCTCTATATCTGGAATTTTCCCGATTTTGTAAGACATCCTGAAATGCCAAGAACCCTCTGCCCACATGATTAAATACTCCATCCAGTACAATCCGGATATAAGCCTTGTACAGCTCCTCACACACTTTTACAAAGTCCTCATTAAATCCCAATCTACAATCAAGTTTCTTATAATCTCTAGTATTATATCCATGAATATTGGTTTCAAAGATTGGCGAAAAATAAATGGCATTGGTTCTCAATTTCTTAATATGCGGAATCCAATCAAGCACCTTCAGAATCCCCGACTGCACTTTCCCATCATTTTCAAAAGGTGCTCCACAGAATCCTAACGGATAAATTTGATAAAATATACTTTCATATGCCCACATTGTTATGTCCTCCCAGTTCTTTTATGAAACCTAATATATTACAAGACTCCAAAATTTAATTGTTCCTATTCTTCTTTCAATTTTGCATAATATCCATTTGCGAGATAAAGAGGCGCCACCGCATTGTGTCCTGTCACACGGTCTTTCGTTACCAAAGTAGTATTGCATAGACACTAAGCGCATCAGTAAAAGGCTGTGCAATCTTAGAAGTATACGCCTCTGAATATTTTACAGAAAATTTTTTCCGACCATTATGAAGAAATTAAATATACCCCTCATCCCAGACAAACTGAGATGGAAAATATCTATAAGATGATAAACTGCGGCGACCCCTCCTTCGGCGGTGCCATGTATGGCTGCCCACACTGCGGGAAGCTTAAGTTTGTCCTTTTCCGCTGCAAAAGCCGTTTCTGCCCCACCTGCGGAAATCTCTACACTATGCAACGTACTACATCCATGTCTTTTAAACTCGTCAATGTTACACATAGACACTGTGACTACACACCTGGTTTTATCATGGTACTCCACACCTTTGGCAGGAACTTAAAATGAAACCCCCACATTCACTGCCTCATCTCCGAAGGCGGTTACAGCGGTAACGGTTTCTGGCGGAATGTCAACCATTTTAACTACTCTTTCCTCCGCAATGCTTTCCGCACTGCCCTGATTAACGAAATGGAAGCCAAGACCGGTCCTTCCTTCAAAACCCGCTGCTACCATGAGCACAAAGAAAGGTTCTACGTATATGCCAAGCCTGACAAATGTGACCCAAAAACAGCCATCAAATATATTGGCCACTACCTTGGGTGTCCTGTAGTTGCCACTTTCCGAACCGATAAGTATGATGGGGATTTTGTCACTTTCCATTACAGCCACCACAAAGATGGCAAATATGTGGAAGAAACAATTCCAGTTATGGAATTTATACAGCGTCTTATCCGCCATACCCCAGAAAAGCATTACAAAATGATCCGTTATGGCGGCATCTATGCCCGACACCGAAAAATTGACACAAAGCTCCACAGGGCTGTTTCCCGTGAAAAACACCATATTTTCAGGGACTTTAACCAATGGCATACCGCCATCCTTTCCGCCTCCAGCTATGACCCATTAAAATGCGAATGCGGCACAACCATGCTATTTTTAGAGCTCTGCTTTAACCACAAGCGTGTTTCTTTGGAAGAAATGTACGGAAAAGCAATGTCCCGCTTCCATGGAAGGAGGTCATCCGCATGATTTCCCCACGACTTATTTCTGTGGTATACTCCTTTCAAAGGAGGCTGCGCATATGAACAAAAACACAGAGGAGCTACGCAAAAAATATATGGATAACCCACCGAGAGGAATGACATCCGGGGACATCCGCCATATGAGCAGGGATGACCTTCCCGATATGGATTATTTCTTAAATGAAGATGACCCATTTAGTGATGATTTTAGCGAAGAAGGCTTTTATATCTTCTGAAACCCATATCATCTTATTACCATGCATGGGCAGAAATTTATCTAACGTATGTTCGATAAATTTCTGCTTATTTTATGCCCCTTAAATCCCGGAATTTCCTATAAAGCAAGAAAAAGAGACCAGGGAATTCTCTTCCTCAGCCTGTCTTATTTAATTATTCATTCTTTTTCTTTCCATCCATTATGTATTAAATGTGAAGACAACCTCTGTTGTCCTATCAGCAGTATCAGGTGCAAATATTGTTGTATCCTTAATATATTTCCTATCAGCACCCCTTGCTGTCTGACCTGTAGATACATATAATTGATTACCCTGTTGACTGCCTGCTGCCCTTCTTTTCCTATTTTAAAACATTTTAAAGTATCAGATTATTTATATCATTTTTTCTATTAACCGTTATACCATGGACATTCTGAGCCTCATAGAGCAATTTTTATATAGAAACCATTACTATCCATCTAATCCATAAAATTATCCTCATAATACTTCAATACACATTCTGGTAACACTCTGGAATCCTCTTTATAGTCCATCCAGAAAAACATCTTCTTTTACTTTTTAATACATTTTTGCCTTTTGGGGACTGCTGGAAATTCTTGATATAAATTTAAAGATGAAATATATAAACAGAAAAAAAGAGGAAGATTTTCCTGCTTGCAACAAATACAAGCTTAACTATATATGTAAAGTCTACAGGGCAGCAGACTGCATATAGAAAATTCCATATTTACTGGTAAAACACAAAAATTTAGTTTTCATATCCTCATATAATATAACCAAATACAATTATCAGATTTATAGAACAAGTTCTATGTTAAAACCATATTCCTGCTAATCCTCACAAATGTCCCAGCAGAGCTTTCAGGCAGATGTTTATAAACTTTTTTAAGCCACTTTATATTCTATCCATTAAAATCCTATTCTTTTTATGTTTTTTATTAATTTATAGCAGTTGTATTACATACCAGAATTTTTTTTAAAACAAATACCTTCCATCTAAATAAGGCAGGAAAATAAAGGAAAAACGCAGAAGAAATACCAGTTATTTTTTCCATGCACCCAATATAAGAAAACCCCTCCAGATTAAAGAACATCAGAAAAAGCTGTAAATACCTTTTCCTGATGTTCTTTGAAAACCTGTAATCTTGCCAGCATATATTCATATCTGCAGGCTGTCTGCATACTTATACCTGATAATATCCCCTTGTGCAGTTTCTGTATATGCCTTTTCCTTGTGCATAAATTCCACAATCTCCCTTTTTGTCATCTTCCCAAGCTTCCTGATAACCATATCCAGTATTTCTTTATCCACATAATTAAGTGCAGGATAAGCAGATGCTTCCTGCAGGCTGAAGTGGTATGCATATGTTTCCCCCATATCTACTTCTTCGCAAGGAACCCCTTTCAGGTTTATAATTGAACCATGCCCTACCGGGACTGCCCCCATAGGCAGGGCCTGGTATGCAAGGCCTGTTATTGCACTGCCCCTCCTTTTATAAGAAAGCTGGTCTGAATACCACATCAGTTTCATCAGTTTTACCTTATACAGGCTGGTCACTTTGTCTGCAGCAGCAAAATACCGTATTACATCCACAACTTTATCTAAAGAAAGTACAGTATTCCCCTGGAGCATGCTGTTACCTTGGATTTTTGCATACCTTGCTTCAATCGCCCTTCTCAGGTAACTGTCCTGGTTATCTTCATAAAGGGCTGCAGCTGTTTCAAAATATTTATGGTAAGATTCCACCAAAAGGCTGTCTTCTGCACCTTTTAACAGGTCCAGAAACCATCCAGGGTCATGTCCGATTTTTTTCAATATAGTGTCATGTGCCTTATCCTGTACCTGGTACCCCTCATACCTGGTTATAGTCTTGCCTCCCCATCCCAGAAGGGTACAGAGGTCTTTCTGGCTGATGCCATACTTCCTGCGGATAGCAACAATTTCCCCAGAAGTAAGAAGCCCCTGTGATTTCCTGTAAGCATCCCTGACAGCAACAGTATTCCGGCCTGCCTGTTCTTCATCCATATATAATTCTTCTGCTTCATCACAATAAAAATACACCGCTTCATACTCCACTGGTACATCCTTAAAACTGGCCCGTTCCATTACACGGACTGTTTTCACCTCATGTTCTTCCATGCAGCAGGTACACAGACATTTCCTGCTGTAAACCACTTCCATATCCATGAAAACACCCCCTTTCAGTCCTTCCTGTATGGGAACATCCCTGGTGTAAATGCCCTTTCTGCAAAATGGAAAGACATCACAAAAGCTGCCGGGTACCCATACATGCCAAGCAGTTCCACCCTGATTTTGATATATACATCATCCCTGCCATTGTAAACTTTCCCAAATTCCCTCATCCCACTTCTTTTTGGAAACCTGGTGTCTGTAACTGTCCTTATATATTCTTCTTCAGTGAGGGTCATTAATTCCCTTTTCAAGGCATCCACCGGATTTTCATCTGGGAATAATTTATCCATTGTATACTGGTTGGTAAATTTTTCATCCCTCTGCCTGTCAACCAGCCTGTGTACCTGGAAATTTATCTTTGCACCATTACTAAGTGCATACTTCAAATTTTGTATATAGGATTTTACTTCTAACCTGCTTTCAATCCGCTCTCTTGTTTCTTCTGCCAATCCAGTCTCCTTTGTTGTAGTATCAACTGATACTTTTATAATATTCCAAAACCCTTCTTATGTCAACCAGAAATACTATTACAAGTATAACCTTCCTGTCCTAGCCCCCCCCCTGCCTGTAGTTTTTTTTATTTTTTCCTGTTCCTCTGGCTTCGCAACCTGCCATATTTTGCAGACTGTCCTCTCTGCCTCTTCCCATGTAATGCCACCCTGGAGCAGTTTTTCATCAATTTTCTCAATTTCCTTCCATGCATCAAAAACAATAATGGAACCCAGACCTGTATAAGAGCCACTGCTTGTTGTCAATGCCAGGGCATAGTCTGTAATTTCTCTTTTATTTTTCGCATTAAAATATTTCGGTATATAATTATTTTTTCTGTAAAACTCAATATACTGCCTGGTTACATAGCTTTTATCTTTATTATTCACTTCTTCCAGATGGTCCGGGTCAAACTCCATGATGATGTATCCGTTGGAAATATATCCACCATCATCTTTGAATGTGCCAGTATCTGTACTGTTTTCCTCCTGCAGTTCCCTGAGAAACTCTACCAGTGTGCTGGTCTCAGCTGTCTGCTCTGTAAAATATCTGGGAAAGGATAAACTATTACCCTGTTCCATATGTTTTTTGCGGTAACTTTCAGAAAAAACCATATGGTAGCTGTATTTCCTGCTGTCTGCACAAAGTCCTTCCCCATAACCATATTCCACAGCTATAAGCCTGCTTCCATCCGGGAAATCATACTTATAATATGCTGCATGGATGTTCTGGTCTATATACCACAGCCCCCAGCCCTCCGCATTTTCCAACCACTCCCTGCGTTCTGCATCACTTTTAAGTTCTGGAAAGGCTGCCAGTATAGATACTTTGGAAATGCTATTTACATGCGGTGTCGCATGAGTCCCAGCCTGTGTTGTCTTATCGGAGGTTTCCTCCGTTCCGGATTTTTGTGATTCCCTGTCTTTTCTTTTAAATTCCCGGATTTCCTTTACTGTCATGTCTGGTGAAATCCCCTGCCTTTTATCTGCACCCACATTCAGCATCTCTGTCAGCTGTGACAGTGAATAACCCTGGTATCTGGCATCAAGTTCTGGTGAACTGCCACTTTCTGAAAACTCAGTGCAGATGTTTATAAACCTTGTTGCTGTTGGCTGGGAAATATTAAACTTTTCTTTTGCAAATTCATATATGTTTTTATATCCTTCCTTTTGATACCAGCCGTTATCTTTTATCTTTTTCAGATGCCATCCAAGCCTGACAAATGACTTTTTTATATTTTTTAGTTCTGTCCTTATAATATCCACTGATTTTCCATATCCTGTATCACATACATCTGTACTGACTGCTTCGTCCACAGACCGGCCTTCCAAATACATATTCTTACCCATATTAAAATTCCTCCTCCTGTTGTTATACTGTTTCCATATACATCTGGTTACAAATTCCTGGAACATCTGTTTTTCCATTCATCCTTTCATCTGTACACACAAATGACGGGTCTTTCACAAGCTTGTATAAATGTTCCCCCAGCAGCTGCACGCAGTTTGTGACAATCCCATTCCCCGCCTGCCTGCAGAGCTGGCTGTTTGCTATTCCCAGTCCCCTGCATTTATCTGCATCTTCTGGTGTAAGCCCCATAAGCTGGAAGCACTGCGTTGGTGTAAGCCTTTGTGCTGAATAATGTTTCTTTTTTGTTTTTTCATTTACTGGAATATCTTGTACAACAGGCAATGCCATGCCAGAAGGTACACCGTCCCCAGCCAGTGTATCCAGAAGTGCAACCAGCCTTTTATCATGGATGGGATGGCTTATGTCTGAGCCTGGGCTTAGTATATCCCCAACTTTCATACTGCACTCAAATGATACCGGAAAAGTATACCTGCCAAGCCCGGTTTCTTCCCTGATACAGACAATAAATACCCTTTCCCTTGTCTGGGGTATGCCACAGTTTTTTGCATTTATTACATTCCAGTATGTTTTATAGCCAAGCCTGTGCAAGGCAGCCAATATTTTTTCAAAATCCTGCTTGAATTTGCCTATTAAATCTTTTACATTTTCAAACAGGATGTATTCCGGCTGTGTATCATCCTGTACTGCCCTTTCCAGCAGACGCATGACCTGCCACACAAGCGAACTCCTTGTGCCAGAGCTTTCTTCCAGTCCCTTTCCTTTCCCTGCACATGAGATATCAGTACATGGAAAATTGCATGACCAGAAATCCGCCATGGGCAGAGCTTCAATCCTGCTGATATCACCAAGGTTATGGCACAGGCGGTTTGCAAGCCAGTGCTTCCTGGTTTCGTACTCTTTGTCTTTCCTGTTTCTGTTCCAGTTATAAGCTTTTCCTTTCTCTGGATTAAACCCGATATTTTTATCAGTAAGTTCCTTTATCATTTCCTCCTCATCTGGATAAAAACTGTAGCTGTTAACCATCTCCTGTGTAAGTCCTTTGTGTACTGCTGCATATCCACAAACTGCCTCCTTATCTATTTCCGAAACTGCAAGTACATCAAGGTCAACCACCCCTGAATTTTCCAGTCCCCTTTCCTGGCAGCCAATACCAGAAAACAGGATGTTTGCTGTAAGCTTTAATTTCTCCATATATACCATGCCCTTTCTGCCGGTTTACCGGCCTCCTGTGTGCCTGTTACAGGGTCATGGTATCAACTTTTTTCATTCCATCCGGTTTTGCAAAAATGGAAAGTATATTTTGTAGCTTTTTGTAACTTTTTATGATATAATTTCTTATATTTACATACATATAGATACAATTTCTATACAAGATTAACCAGGAGATTAGCGGGATGAAAAAGAAACAAAAAAGACCATTGACAGACAAGGATATATATGTCTGCAATAGTTTCAAAGAAAAACGTATAAAATGTGGCATGGACCAGAAGGAATGGGCAGAGGTTATAGGTATAAGCCTTGGCCTGGTCAAAGGTATTGAAGGGCATGTGCGCAGATGCACACCCAGCACAGAAGAAAAAGTAAAGAAATATATGGAACAGTTCTATGCCTCCCCAGACGCACCTGATACCCACAGCCTTGAAGAACGTATACTGCATGATGTGTTTCTGGACCATATGGGCATGATAGGAAAGAAAGAGGCTGCCTATTATGCTGACCCCTGCATAATGTCAATATGTAAAATCTTATCTCTATCAGACAATCTGGGGACAAAGGATGGACAAAAACTGTATTTCCAAAATTTAGCCATACTCCTCAATATGCTCACTATTGCATCTTATGAATCCACTGGTGCTATAACTGATGGACTGGATGTACTGGATATTGCAATAAAATTGCGTGCTGACTTCATAAAAAAACTGGACAAGAACTATAAAACCGCAAGGGAAACTTCTGTACCTAAAAAAGAGGAAACAGAAAAACAGTTAAGCCTTTTTGATGATATAGACAATACATAAGGACTGCTGCAAACACAAGCCGGATTTTGGAAGGGATATTATACTGATACCAGTGTCCAAAGTATCTTGCATATATTTAGGTACAACACTTCCTATAACTCCCTGTATTGTATCATACAAAGAAATACCATTTTTTAACTCAATACACTGCTTTAGAAATTCTTAATTTGATTTTGCAAAAATTTCAATTTCTTCCCAAGTATCCGCATTTGCTAGTTTTGCAAACATTACAATTTTCATAATGGCAAACAGTTTACGCTTTGCTTTTTTTCCTGTTTTTTTGTCCTTAACTAACTCTATTGTTTTTAATATACAGCTATAATGCCAGAATACCAGATACTGGCAAAAGAAAAGATAGAATTGGAGAAAGAGTATTTTTTTATGTATACCCTAAACTTCCATCTTCAGAAGATGACCGCAACAGAACTATAGAATTTAAGAATGCAAGGGATAAGTCTGTTACTGCGGCAGAGTCTTCTGATGAAGAAGTATTTACTGTGGATGAAGAGCAGACAATAGGCAGCACTTATCATATAAGCATTGAAATTGCCGAGGTAAAAAAAGAA
>DEPC01000223.1 GCA_002358555.1 Hungatella sp. UBA3402
GTGATTTCCGACAAGTCTATAGTCTGTAAGGTGACCATGTTCTGGTGGTGGCTATGCAGTGTCTTTCGGATGGCCTGAAGGTGCATAAGCTGCGCGTCCACATCTTTGATCTTTTTTTCCAGAAGATTTTTCAGGCTCTCTGCGGAGCGCATTTTTATAAATTTCTGTATCTCGGCGACGGATACGTTGAGCTCCCTGAGCAGGAGGATGGTTTCTAAAAGGGGGCTTTGGCGGTAGCTGTAGTAGCGGTAGCCGTTCTCTGCGTTTTTCGCGGCGGGCTTAAAAAGGCCGATCTCGTCGTACCACATCAGCGTCTTTTTGTTGATACCGTGGAGCGCGGCGAATTGTCCCCCCTACTCGATTAATTTTTCCCTAGTTTTTTAAAAATTAGGTTGACTGTACTGTTACTGTACGGTTTATGATGATAGAGAACAAACCAACCAGTAAAAAGATAAGGAGAACATTTATGAAAAAGACAAAGATGCTGTCTATTGCTGCTGTGATTGCTGTTTCTGTTGGAGCTATATCACTTTTTTTCGGGGATAAGATTAAAATGTTGTATATTTCTCTGAATAGCTTTAAAGATAGGAACTTGGCACATACATTTCAGCATACCCCTGAGATACAACCCACAAAAAAAATCAGCAAAGGAGCCAATACATTTCAATTTCAGAAGGAAGTTAATGGAAGTTTGCCAGATAGTTTTACCTTTGAAGAGAAATCTTATTCTGTTAAAGAATTTTTAGAGGATACAAAGACTTTGGGGTTTCTTGTGATTCAAGACGATGTAATCAAATTTGAGGAGTACTATATGGGAGGTGATGAAAATACTTTGTTTTCTTCCAATTCCATGGGAAAATCTTTTGTATCTGCTTTGATGGGAATTGCCATTTCTGAAGGATATGTGAATAGCGTTGAAGACCCTATAGGGAACTATATTCCTGAGTTTGTAGGTACAGAGTTAAAAGATATACCAATTAAAGCTTGTTTGCAGATGGCCTCTGGAATTAATTTTGATGAGGACCATGATATGAGTGGATTTTCTATTCGTACTCTTATGGGAACTCCAGCTATGAAGGTGATTGCTAGATATGGCAAAAAGGAGGAGCCTTACACTTACCGTCGATATTTAAGTATCAATACAGAGATTTTAGGAGAAATCATTACCAATGCCACAGGATGCAGTCTTGCTCAATATATGGAAGAAAAGCTGTGGAAAAAAATTGATGTTGGACATGATGCCTATTGGACTTTAAGCAATGGCAAAGAATTAGCAATGGGGGGATTAAGTGTTTCTCTTAGAGATTACGCTCGCTTTGCCAGATTGTATTTGCATAATGGAAATTATAATGGAGAACAGATTTTGCCTAAAGAATGGGTTCAGGACAGTATGGATGTCAGTAAAGAATATTCAAAGCCAGGTGCAAATTTTGATGCCTATAATGCGATTGGCTATGGCTATCAATGGTGGGTGCCAGAGGGAAATGAAGGAGAATTTTTAGCAATCGGTGTCTATGGTCAGTGGATTTATGTCAATCCTACAGAACAGGTAATTATTGTAAGAACCAGTGCAGACCCCAATTTTATGGAGAAGGGTTATGAACTTAAAAATGTAGAATTTTTCCGAGCTATTGTAAAAGGAATAAAATAAATAAATATTATATAGTTTTGGTTAAAATTGTCCTATGAATTATAAAATTACTATTTTCATGGGACAACTTTTTATTTATAATGGAAATATCCTTAATAAATGGACAAAATATTATTATTAGCATGGATATTCTTGAAAAAGAGGAGGAAATGATATTATGAAAAAGAAATGGCTCTGTATGATTCTGGGTACGGCAATGGTAGTAGAAATTCTTGCTGGCTGTGGGCAGAAATCCCTAGATACACAAAAAACATCCACTACAGCAGAAGCAGATAATACAGAAAATATTTCTGATGAATATTCTACAACTGATATGCCAGAAGTGACTCTGGTATATGCAGAGGTAAATCCTCTTGATACAATTGCTGGTCAAATGGCTACAGATTTTAAGAATAAGGTAGAGGAATTGTCTGATGGCAAAATTATTATTGAAATAGAAGCTGGTGGAGTGCTTGGCTCCGAAAATGAAGTTTTAGATGCCATGCTCAGCAGTGGAATCATTGATATGTCCCGTATTTCTGCATTTTCCTTGACAAATTATGGTGGACAAAAATCTATGCTTTTGTCTCTGCCATATACCTTTGTAAGCCGAGACCATTTTTGGAATTTTGCAACCAGTGATTTAGCAAAGGAATTTTTGATGGAACCTCAGGAAAATGGTTTTGGAGTAAGAGGATTATTCTATGGAGAGGAGGGCTTCCGTCATTTCTTTACAGTAAAAGAGATTGCAGGGCTTGATAATCTCAAGGGTATGAAACTGCGTGTATCCAATGACCCTATTATGAATGGTTTAGTAGAAGGTCTTGGGGCATCTCCTACAGAGATATCTTTTAATGAGCTATATTCTGCTCTCGAAGCTGGTATGGTAGACGGGGCAGAACAGCCAATCGCAAACTATAGTTCCAATGCCTTTGAGGAGGTTGCTCCAAATTTGATTCTGGATGGGCATACTCTGGGTGCAGTACAGGTCATTATTACAGATGAAGCTTGGAATAAGTTGACAAACGACCAGCAAGCTATCATCATGAAAGCAGGTGAATATGCCTCTCAACAAAACAGGGCAAATTCTGAGATTAAGGAGAAGGATGCATTGGAGCAGTTAAAATCTCAAGGGGTGAATATAGTGGAAGTAAATGATATTGTTCCATGGCAGGAAGCAACTAAGAAGGTTATTGAGGATAATACAAAAGGGTATGAAGAACTCTATCAGCAGATTCTAAATATGCAGTAATGATAGAAAGAAAATGTGAAGACTAGTTTTAACAGCTTCATCTTCTATTGAATTGGGAAATATGCGATACTGTTCTCATCTGTGGTAAGGTCTTATGATTTAAGATGGGATATTTTTCGCTAACTATGTTTCACAATACAAGTATCAATAAGATAGCTCCATTCATTCGATAGGAAGGACCTCTATGTTCAAAGCAATCAGAACTCTATGGCTAAAAACTTCATTAAAGAAAAAACTTGGGGTTTTTGCATTGATGCTTGTCTTTGTCATAGGGGTTTCTATTATATTTAATATTGTAGTGCTGAACTTTGTAGTTGGAGATTTTAATGTAATTTTAGATGAAAATTCTCGATGCCATGATTTTCAGGAAGCTATGGAGTTGGAGATAGGAGCGTTCCAAGCCTATGTCCGCGACAGAAGTGAAGAAAAACGCGAAGCATATATATTGTCCTGTGTTAGAACAGAACGATGTATCCGTTTCCTGCCTTTTGAATATGAAAAAATAGGCAGTGAGAGGTATGCAAGAACCTGGAATATAAAAAATGGATATGAAAATTATAGTATAAAGAGGGATAAAGTTTTAGAAATGGATGGTCAGGAGGAAACATTTATCTCTGAACTTTATGCAGTATATGATATGCAAGCTTACATGCAGACCTATGCAAGACGCTTAGTACAGGTAACTTTAAAAGCAGGGAATACCAGTTATCTGGAGAAGCTTCCAGTTATCTATTATATGCGATATCTGATTTTGGGATTTTCTGTGGTGATAATGGCAATGACTATGATGTTTACCAGAATTTTTGCTAATACTCTGATCAATCCTATGGTGATGCTTGCCAGAAGCAGTCGCAAGATTGCTAAGTATGATTTTAGCGAGCCTGACCTAGCTGTTGAGAACAAGGATGAAATGGGAGATTTGGTAAAATCTTTCAATAAGATGAAACATGCTACGGAAGTCTATTTCGCTATAATCTAAAAATGTCAGAACAGATAGTCTTGCTTGCCAGAGAGCTTAAAGTTGTGCAGGACTATATGTTTATTCAACAGATGCGCTTTGGTGGGAGAATTGTATATCATGATAAATTGGAGTTAGACCCAGAAGAAGTTATGATTCCTGCTTTTACTTTGCAGCCTTTGATAGAAAATGCCATTGTCCATGGACTAAGAAAAAAAGAACAAGGAGGAAAGGTATTTTTGCGGGTTTGGAAAGAAAATTCCTATATTATTGTTTCAGTGGCAGATACTGGAGTTGGTATGACAAAAAAACAATATGAAGATATCAAGAAATCTTTGAGAGATAGCCATACAGATAAAAGAACCTCCAAGACAGGCATTGGACTTGGCAATATTTATAAAAGGATTCATACTATGTATGAAAACGGCCAAGTAAAAATTTATAGTGTAGAAGGAAAAGGGACTGTAATCCAGGTATGGATTCCTCAAAATGGACTCAGACATATAGAATAATCAGCAGGAAAGATATGTAGTAGGGTTAAATTTAATAAAAGGAGGAGAAGAAATGTATCGGGTGCTGATTGCAGATGATGAGATGATTGAAAGAACTGTGCTGTATCGGACTTTGGAGAAACATTTAAAAGACCAATGTGAGTTCTTTCAAGCGGAAAATGGAAGAGAGGCTCTGGAAATCTACGAAAAAGAAAAGATACAAATTTTGATTTTAGACATTGAAATGCCAGGAATCAATGGAATTCAGGCAGCAGAAAAAATTCGAGAGAAGGATAAAGAGTGCAGTATCATCTTTTTAACAGCTTTTGATGAATTTGCTTACGCAAAAAAAGCCATAACTGTACGGGCTTTGGATTATCTGCTCAAACCTTATGATGAAAGAGAATTAATATTGGTTATGGAAGAAGCTTTTCGAGTAACAGATAGTCATCAAAGGGACAAGGCAAGTGTACAAAATGAGTTCTATGTGGAACAAAAGCAGACTGGGTCGGTCTCTTTTGTATCAGAAGAAATAGCAGAATTTGATAATAACCATATGGGAGGAGTAACAGAGCTGATACTTAAATATATCCAGCAAAACTATAAGTATGATATTTCTATGCAAGATTTAGCGAAAGCTATGAATTATTCGGAAGCTTATTTTTGTAAACTATTCAAACAATATTTTAATAAAAATTTTACTGCTTATCTGACAGAATATCGAGTAAAAGTAGCGAAAAAGATGCTAGAACAGCCCACTGTCAATGTAAAAGAGGTGGGAAAAGCTGTGGGGTATATGGATTCCAATTATTTTACGAGAGTGTTTAAACGGCTTACTGGTCAGACTCCTACGGAGTACCGATTATATATCTTCCAAAAGAAAAAAAGATAATACATAATTGATTTGTTAGATATTTATAAAGAAAAAATAAATTTTATATAATTTTGGTTAA
>DEPC01000080.1 GCA_002358555.1 Hungatella sp. UBA3402
CAGGTATGCTTTGACAGGAACTCCTGTAGAAAATCGTTTAAGTGAGTTGTGGAGCATTTTTGACTATCTTCTTCCTGGATTTTTGTATTCTTACCGAAAATTTAAGAAAGATTATGAAGTTCCTATTATAAAGGAAGGAGATAAAGAGGCTTTAAAGAGGCTTCAGCAGATAACAGCACCATTTATTTTAAGAAGGCTCAAAGAGGATGTGTTAAAAGAGTTGCCAAAGAAGTTAGAAACTATCGTGTATTCTAAAATGGAGCAGGAGCAAAAGGAACTTTATCTAGCAAATGCATGGATACTCAAGAAGAATTTACAAAACAGTAGTAAATTTCAAATTCTTGCAGCTCTTACCAAAATTCGTCAAGTATGCTGTGACCCCAGGTTGATTTATGAGGATTATCATGGAGGCTCCGCAAAGCTAGAAACCTGTATGGAGCTAATTTTATCAGGAACCGCAGCAGGTCATAAGATTTTGTTATTTTCTCAATTTACCTCTATGCTGCAGCTTATTGGGGAACGAATTGCCACAGAAGAAATCAAATTCTATCTGCTCACAGGAGAAACTCCCAAGGAGGAGAGGATTCGACTGGTCAATGCATTTCAAAAAGATGATGTCAAGGTGTTTTTGATTTCTTTAAAGGCTGGAGGCACAGGACTTAATCTGACAGCAGCAGATATGGTAATTCATTATGACCCATGGTGGAATGTAGCAGCCCAAAACCAGGCCACAGATAGGACTCACCGCATTGGCCAGGAAAAACAAGTATCTGTATTTCAGTTGATTACCAAGGATACCGTTGAAGAAAATATTTTAAAATTGCAGAAAGCAAAAGAAATATTAGCAGAAGAGGTGGTATCAGAGGGGATGGTATCACTGGGAAGCTTAAATCAGGAACAATTAAAAAGTCTATTGGGATAATATCTGATAGGAAATATTCTTGCTTCAAATGGCTAAAAAGGAGAAACTAGAGATATGAATAGTTTAATTGAAATAGGTATTTTTATCCTTATTGAGATAGTTCTCAATAGGATTGTCAATCTGATATTTCGAGTCTTGTCCAAGAAACATCATTCTGTTCATCTGCATTTCTTGAAAAGTGCAACCAATTTGCTGGTGGCAATTGTTGTAGTTTATTGTCTTTCTCAACAGTTTGAAGTGACAAGAGATATCAGTAAAGTGCTACTTCAGAGTGGCTCTCTGGTAGTGGCAATCGCCACCTTTGCCGCACAGCAGGCCCTTTCCAATGTTATAAGTGGTTTTTCTTTGTCCATGTCAAAACCTTATAATGTAGAGGAGAAGATACGAGTAACACAGGGAGGGACTGTAGTTGCAGAAGGAATTGTAAAGGATATTACGATTCGCCATACTGTGATTCGACAGTTTAACGGAGAATGTTGTATTGTTCCAAATTCTATTATGGATTCATCAGTAATCACCAATACGAATTTTAATGGAAATGTGGGAAATTTCTTGGAGGTAGAGATTTCTTATAATTCTGATATCAAAGAGGCTATGGCTGCAATTAAAAGATTGTGTATAGATAATCAGTTAACACTAAATACAGAAGAAAACAGTGTCTTTGTAAAAGGATGCAGCCAGAATGGAGTTATTTTAAAAACTACTATATGGACTAGAAACTTAGATGACAGTTTTCAGGCATGTAGTGATATTCGGCTGGAGATTATAAAAGAATTCCAAAAGAGGGGAATTGTTATACCATACCAGACAGTAACTATATATAATGAATCCTAGTACAGCGAATAAATGAAATTGGGGGGATAACGATATTAATAAATGATATTTAAGGAATGTAGATAGAAGTAACGCTTGAAACAAGGCTGCTCTCAGTTTTGCATTTGCAGGAGACTTAGTGTTGCTGGCGTTAAATACATAGGACTGAAAATTGCCTTGTTCCGAGCTGTTGGCTAGCAGGAGCACTAGTAATGCTGTGCCAAATAATAATTTAATTCTGCCCCAATAAGGAGGATACAGATGCAAATATATAGCCATAACATAAGGACTACAACTGCGGTCAGACTTCCATACATATAGGAATAGTTGCTGAAATTATTAAAATAAATCGAAAAAAGAGCAGAAAACACAATCCATCCCAGAGTGGAAAATAATGCTCCAGGTAGTTGGGTTTTCAAAGGGCTTCTGTGTACAGGAACTAAGGAATAAAGTCCTGTAAACACAATGACTAAAACTGCAAGAGCAAGGAAAGAACGAATACTGATTACATAATGGGTGAATTTGGAAACCACAGGGAACCACTGAATTATCACCCGTTCAATAGTGGTTCCCAACACTAAAAGTAAAAGACTTGCCACACAGGCAATGACAAAGAGGATTGTATAAGCAGAACAAATCAGCCGACGAACAAGATATCCTCTTGGCTGAGGAGTTTCATACACCCGATTCAAGCCACGCTCAATCCCTAACATTCCTCTGGAAGCAGACCATATGGCAACAACAGCACTGATGGACAGAATAGTGCCAGGAGATTTGGTATAAAGGTCATTTACAATACTTATCACTAAACCGTCCAACATATCAGGCATAATAGATACCAGAAGTTCTAGGAGGTCGGATTTATTTACTGCTGGGATTAATTGAATCAGAGTCAGAAGCAGCATAATAAAAGGAAAAAAGGAAATTACAATAAAGAACGAGGCCTGTGCAGCATAGACTGTCACCTCGTCCTTTTTATATTTGTCAAAAATCCGTTTGCCTTCAACCATAAGAGAAATCATTGTCCTGGTCCTTTTCTGGTTATTGAGAATACATTTCATGATATTATGAAATAGGATATTGTAGCCTCATATCTTTATGTATATTAACATGACTTGCAAAAAATGGCAAGAAGGAGGAAAAGAACTGTTATCATCTTTTTCTAAATACTATGATGACAAACTACCTTTTCTAAAGTACAATTATCACAGACAAACAGGATAATTAAGTATCAGACAAATAGGAAATGGAGAGACTATGGAATATTATACGAGATGAAAGATATTATCTTGCATATAAAAGAGGATATTAAGTGACTCTGTTAAGCTTATTTGACAGTTAGAGAATCCAATAAAAAAGTAGGAGGAAAGAAATGGAAGGGAAACTGACAAAATTGGAAAAATACTGGATATTATATGATGTAGGAAACTCTGCCTTTGTGCTTTTGGTTTCTACTATCTTGCCTATTTATTTTAATTATCTGGCAGGAAATGGAGGTGTATCTGAAGTGGATGCCCTAGCTTACTGGGGCTATGCAGCTTCAATCTCTACCTTATTAGTGGCTCTGATAGGTCCAGTACTTGGAACTGTGGCAGATACAGAAGGGTACAAAAAGCCTATCTTCACTGCTTGTATGACACTAGGAGTACTTGGATGTGCTGCGCTGGCGCTACCTGTGTCATGGCTTGCTTTCCTGGTTATTTTTGTTGTGGCAAAAGTAGGATACTCTTCCAGCTTGATTTTTTATGATGCCATGCTTTCTGATGTGACATCACCCGAACGGATGGACCAGGTTTCCTCTCAAGGATATGCCTGGGGATATATTGGGAGTTGTATTCCATTTATCATTAGTCTTGTATTTGTCCTTGGAAATGAAGTGATTGGACTTTCTATGCCTGCTGCCATGGCGATTGCATTTCTTGTGAATGCTGGTTGGTGGTTTTTAGTGACAGTTCCATTGCTTAAAACATATCGGCAGAAACATGGAGTACCTAGAAAAGAGCATGTGATAAGAGAAAGTTTTGGACGACTGAAACGAGTCATGGGAGATATCAGAGGGCATCGAAAAATCTTCTTGTTTTTATTGGCATTTTTCTTCTATATTGATGGAGTTTATACAATTATAGAGATGGCAACAGCCTATGGAAGTGCGATTGGACTGGATAGTCAAGGGCTTTTGTTAGCACTTCTTGTAACACAGATTGTAGCATTTCCTTGTGCGCTTTTTTTTGGAAAAGCAGCAAAAAAATATCAAAATACAACTCTCATCAAATTCTGTATTGCATGCTATTTTTGTATTGCTTTGTTTGCTATTCAGCTTGATAAACAATGGGAATTCTGGTTTTTAGCTGTCTGTGTAGGCATGTTCCAGGGAGGTATCCAGGCATTATCTCGGTCTTATTTTGCAAAAATTATCCCTCCTGAAAGGTCAGGTGAATTTTTCGGAATTTTTGACATTTGTGGAAAAGGAGCCTCCTTTTTGGGAACAGCACTTGTAGGATTCATGACACAGCTCACCCAAAACCCCAGCACTGGAGTTGGAATGCTGGCAGTGCTGTTTGGGATTGGGTTCGTGATATTTGGAATGGCAACAAAGGACGAAAAGAGGGAAAAGTTATAAATCTAATTTTAAATCGCCATCTTTAATCCAGTTTATTTTCCGCAGGATTTCTCCGAAAAGAAAGCTCAGTACAGCCGGAAGAATAAAGCAGACCAATAGAATGCCAAGCCACATCTGAGTCCCGCCGTCCATGGCAGTATACACACCAATGGGGCCTACCAGACCGCAGGTTCCCATACCAGCACCAGTGGAAATATTCTCCATACGAAACAGAATGGTTGCTATGGGCCCAGTAACCATGGAAGCTAGGGTAGGAGCAATCCATATTTTAGGATTTTTCACAATATTTCCCATTTGAAGCATAGAAGTGCCAAGTCCTTGGGCAAAAAGACCGCCGATGCCATTTTCCCGAAAGCTTAATATGGCAAAGCCAATCATCTGAGCACAACAGCCAGCCGTGGCAGCACCTCCAGCCAATCCGTCAAGACCTAGCATAATACAGATAGCAGCACTGCTGATGGGAAGGGTTAAGGCAATACCAATCAAGGCAGACACCAGGATTCCCATAAAAAAGGGCTGCATCTCTGTGGCAGTTTTTACTAAGTTTCCAAATGCAGACATAAATGCAGACACACCAGGTCCTACAAACTGAGCCATCAAAACTCCAGAGATGATAGTGACACCTGGAGTCACAAGAATATCTACACGAGTCTCTTTTGACACAATCTTGCCAAGCTCAGTGGCGACAATCGTAGCGACAAAGGCACCTACAGGTCCACCCAAGGCATTTCCAGCAATGCCTACTGTGGCAGCGGAAAAGAGTACCAGTTGAGGAGCATGAAGGGCATAGGCAATAGAGACCCCAAGAGCAGCTCCTGTTGCACTTTTGGCATATTCTGATATCACATTAAAAATTTGGATGTTGGTTTTTTCGCCGAGAGTGGCAAAGATAGTACCAATAAGAAGGGAGGCAAATAAGCCAAAGGCCATGGCTCCCATCGCATCAATCAGATAGGTTCTCACTGCAAGATTTACGTTTTTCTGTTTTAAAAATGCTTTTACTCCTGTTTGTTCCATGTAAGTATCTCCTTTTTTAAGATTAAATTACGGGTTTCTGACAATATTTTCTATCTAAATTACCCGCTATAGTATTGAGGGGATATTCACACATTTGACTTCCCAGGGTCAAAGCAGTTTCTACGCCCATATCAT